>JAADES010000047.1 GCA_013153315.1 Aquificota bacterium | reverse complement strand
AAGGGTTTCTCAGAAGTAAGATTGCTATAAACCAAAAAAAGGAATTGAAATTTTTACTTGATGCTCGGGTTCAAAAATTAATAAGAAACCTCCTTGAGGACATTAAAAATGAACTTACCCAAAAAGAGGAAAAACAAAAAGAAGACCTTAAAAAGGAAAAAGAAAAAGAAGAGAATTTCTATTTGGAATATGAACCCGATGTATACGAAATTAACTTAGTAGATACAAACCTTAGTGCTATAAATCTATTTTGGAGCAATTTAAATCCAGACCAGCGAAAGGATTTTTATAACAACTATCTAAAAAGACACCCTTATTTGGAAATGTTTATAAGAAAACATTTCCCCACTTTGGAAGCTTTTGATAAAGAAATAAAAACCTTCGGGGAGAAGGCGGATAATTTTGAAGAAGAAGAAATTAGTATCGAGCCATGGACTCCTATACAACTAGCCCGATTAACTAAACTTTTATACGCTTATGCTCAACAAAATAATATTAAGTCTGGGCAATAACCCAAAATTTGAGGAATAAAGGCATCCCATCTTGGTCTAAAGTTCAAATTGTAAAGTGGGGAGATTGTTCTTATTTAATTAAAGGGAAAATTCGTGGCCCAAAAACCGTTCTCTTACCAAGGGATTTTCCACCGCCTCCCAGGGTAGTCCTTCAAATAAAACCTCTCCCTGGTCGATAATATAGACCCTGTCCACCATTTTGAGGGTTTCCCTAATATTGTGGTCGGTAATAAGGATTCCCATGTTATAGAACTTTTCCAAACGGTGCTTTAACTGGAGTATTAATTTCCTTATTTCGGATACATTTTTAGGGTCTACCCCGGCGAAGGGTTCATCCAAAAGGAGGTATTTAGGTCTTTTTAAAAATAGTCTTGCTATTTCCAGTCTTCTACGTTCTCCGCCCGACAGACTGGCCGCCTTTTGGTCTTTTAACCTCAATAGGTCAAATTCGATTAAAACATCTAAGGTTTTGGTATAGGCAATCTCCCTGTCCCCAAAGAGGAGTTCGGCAAACATATAGATGTTTTCTTCCACCGTAAGGTCTCCAAAAATAGAAGGTTCCTGAGGAAGGAAAGCCAATCCCAATTTTGCCCTTTCGTAGGGTTTCAAATAGGTTATATCCCTCGAATCGAGTTCTATAGTTCCCTCATCGGGAATAACAAACCCTATTAAACATCTGAAGGTTGTTGTTTTTCCCGCCCCGTTTGGCCCCAATAGTCCTACAATTTCCCCCCTTCGGACTTCGAGAGAAACACCCCTAAGAACTTCACGGGATTTGTATTTTTTTTTCAGATTGCGGGCAACGAGCATTTAAAAGTCGTAGATTGTAGCCTACGGGACATATAAATTTATTGGGTCTTGCTTTTAATCTTATTTCTGGGCAATGTATGGGCGAAAGAGAAATTAAAAAAGGGGTTTGTTATTCCTTGTTTTGATACTCGTAGAAGCCGGCCTTTCGGAAAGCCCTACGGATACCCCGCACAGCCTGCTTTATTCTCATTTGATTTTCTACCAGAGCAAAGCGAACCCAGCCTTCACCGTGCTGACCGAAACCTATGCCGGGAGCAACGGCAACCCCGGCCTCGTAAAGGAGGAATTTGGCAAAATCCAAAGAACCCATGCCTTTAACTTTGGTAAAGTAATCAGGGATTTTCGCCCAAACAAACATGGTGGCCTTGGGTTTTTTGACTTCCCAACCTACTCGTTTTAAACCTTCAACCAACGCGTTGCGCCTTTTTTCGTAGACCTTGGCTATATTTCTAACTACGGAATAATCGCTTTCCAAAGCAACTATAGCGGCCACCTGAATGGGGGTGAAAACACCGTAGTCGAGGTAGCTTTTCAACCGCTCGAGGTTCTTTATCAAAATTCTATTTCCGACGGCAAAGGCTACCCTCCAGCCGGCCATAGAAAAGGTTTTCGATAGGGAATAAAGTTCCACCGCCACATCCTTGGCTCCATCCACTTCCAATATGGAGGGAGGAACATAGTCGTCGAAATAAATATCGGCGTAGGCGTTGTCGTGAACAACCCAAATATTATTTTTTTTGGCAAATGCGATAATCTCCTTAAAGAAATCCTTTGTTACCGTTACTGTGGTAGGGTTGTGGGGAAAACTTATAACCAAAACCTTGGGGTTGGGCAGGGTAGAGTGATAAATATCGTGGAGCCTTTTTAAAAACTCTTCGTAGAATTCGTCGCCTTCCAACTCAAAGGGTAGCGGCAACGCCCTAACTTCCGCACCCACAATTATAGGGGCGTAGTAGTGAATGGGGTAGGTAGGAGTGGGAACTATGGCGGTATCTCCGGGGGTAAGCATAGCCAGCATAAGGTGGGAATAACCTTCTTTTGCTCCAATTGTTAATATCGCCTCCGTTTCAGGGTCTATATCCACACCAAAACGCCTTTTGTAATAGTTAGCTATAGCCTTTCTAAGGCGGGGGATACCTCTCGATGACGAATAGCCGTGAACATGTTTTTTTCTAGCTACTTCGCAGAGCTTTTCAATAACATGCTTAGGGGGCGGTATATCGGGATTTCCCATACCAAAGTCGACAATATCTTTTCCTTCCCGCCTTAGCTTATATTTGATTTCGTTCACTTGGGCAAAAACATAGGGAGGTAGGCGTTGTATTCGGGGGAATTCGAAATATTCCATTTCCCTTTCCATCGTTGTTTAGGATAAATACTTTACTTGGAAGGTCTAGCTTGAATTTAAAAGGATTTGAAAGTTTTCTTTCTGAATAAGGTTTTCTTAGAATAAACCCCTCCGATGGACCTTTCCATAGTTATCCCCGTTTACAACGAGGAAGAAAATATTCCCAAACTTTACGAGGAATTAAAAGAAGTTTTGGAAAAACTCGGTAAGGAATACGAAATTATTTTTGTCGACGACGGTTCCACCGACCGAACCTACCAAATCCTCCAAGAGTTGGCAAGAAAAGACCCCCATGTAAAGGTTATAAGGTTTAGAAGAAACTACGGCCAGACGGCGGCTATGTATGCCGGCTTCCAATACGCCCAAGGCGATGTGATTATCACAATGGACGGAGACCTTCAAAACGACCCCAAAGATATCCCTAAGCTTTTGGAAAAAATAGAAGAGGGCTACGATATAGTAAGCGGCTGGAGGAAAAACCGAAAGGACAATTTTATAACCAGAATATTGCCCTCCAAAATAGCCAACTGGTTAATTTCCAAGGTCACGGGCGTTCACCTTCACGACTACGGTTGCACCTTGAAAGCCTACCGCAAAGAAGTTGCAAAAAACTACCGCCTTTATGGGGATATGCACCGATTTCTGCCCGCTGTGGCAAAAAGCTTCGGGGCAAAAATTACCGAGATAGTTGTTAACCACCGTCCCCGAATTTACGGAAAAAGCAAATACGGCATAGGGAGAACCATCCGCGTAATGTTGGATATCTTGCTGGTTAAATTCCTCAACGACTATATGAATAAACCCCTCTACGTTTTCGGAGGATTGGGGTTATTCATGGCCTTTTTGGGTTTCCTAATACTGGCTTACCTTGCGGTGGAAAAGATATTTTTCGGAGCATCAATAGGAGGTAGACCTCTCCTAATACTGGGAGTGTTATTGTTTTTAAGTGGGTTGCAACTTATCTCCACCGGAATAATAGCGGAGCTAATAATCCGAACCTATTACGAGTCTAAACAAGATGTTCCCTTCCGTATTGCGGAGGTTATTAACTTTAATCAACCCTCGCAGGGGGAAAATTCCCATAACATAAAAACAACCAACAATGGGACAAACCTTTCGGAACAAAAAGGTCATTAGGCTTTCCCTGCTCTCGGAGGTAAAACAAATCCTTCGGAAGGGAAAACTCCATACGGTGTGCGAAGAAAGTAAATGTCCCAATATAGGGGAATGTTTTGGAAACCACACGGCAACCTTTTTAATTTTGGGGAAAGTTTGCACCCGAGGCTGTCGCTACTGTTCGGTTAAAAAAGGGGGCCCCTACCTTCCCCCCGACCCCGATGAGCCCAAAAACTTAGCTAAAGCCGCCAAAAAGTTGGGATTAAAGTATGTGGTTATAACTTCGGTAACCCGCGATGACCTCCCCGACGGTGGAGCTTCCCACTTTGCCGCCTGCATAAGGGAGTTAAAAAAAGAAATACCCAACGTAGGGGTGGAAGTTTTAACACCCGATTTTAAAGGTTCAACCCGAGCTTTGGAAACTGTATTAAAGGAAGAACCCACCGTGTTCAACTGCAATATAGAGACCGTCGAAAGGTTGTATCCCAAAATCAGATTGGGAGGTTCCTACCATTGGACTTTAAAATTACTCAAACACTCGAAGGAATTTAACCCAAAAATCCTAACCAAAAGCGGGTTAATTATTGGTTTGGGTGAAACTTGGGAAGACATTGTTAAAACTTTGGAAGACCTAAGGAAGGTAGATTGCGACATCCTAACGGTGGGACAATATCTCCAACCTACCAAAGCCCAAATGGAGGTTGTAAAAGAATATACCCCCTCCGAGTTTGAAAAAATAAAAGACCTTGCATTGGAAATGGGTTTTAAACATGTTTTTGTAGGTAGGTGGGTTAGAAGCTCCTACCGTGCGTGGGAAGTAATTTCTTAAAAACCTTCCCTTTTCTGATTTTGATTATACTTTCCTTTTTGGAATGGCTAATTTGCTCCTTTTGAGGGAGTTGTTACCCGTAGAATACCAAGTGGAAGGTAGTCCGCACAGCGTTATAGTTCACTCCCCCTTCAAAACCCCCTTGGGACAGGTTGAAGTAAAGGTTAAGGACGAAGGTGATAAGTTTATTGTGGAAAACGACGATTTGGCCTACAAAGCCCAAGTTATGGGAACTAAATTCAACCTGAAAAGATTCAAAGACTTTACCGAATTACCGGTCAAATTCGAAGAAAACAGAATTTATGTGGAAGTTTCCAAAGAAAACAAACCGACCGACCTTATCAAGTTGGCAAAAACGGTAGATTCTCTTCTCAAAGATATTTATGACTTTTCCAGAAGTTTGTCTATTATTCCCGACATTCAGGAAAACGTTGGCGGTTTGGAAGGCTACTTCCTTCAACAGGAGAGAATGAAACAGATAGAAAAGAAAATCAGAAAACGGCAAGCGGGCCAAATAAAAGCCGATATAACAATGCTTTACGATACAGTTAAAAGATTGGTTGAAGAAGCCAATAGAGCTCTAAAAAGCAACAACTTGGATAGAGCCCAAGAGCTTCTAATGGAAATAAGGGACAAGGAAAGGGAATTACAAAAGCTTCTGCGGGAATACGAAGAAGCTACCGGCAAGAAAATATTCGGCTTTCAAATGGAAATATTACGAAATTCTATCGCTCAGTTGGAAACAGCCTTAGATTCCCTAAACAGATAGCTTTCGAAAACTAAAAAATAAAGGAGCAATTCAATATTGTGCTATTTTATTCCTTTAACCAACTTCGGTTTCATACAGTGGGTTTGGAAATAGTGTCTAACCTCTTCAACTAAATTTTCCGTAGGTAGGAGACCGTAATAATAGGAAACCTTTCTGAGGGTGCAATTTATATTCCCCTTGCAGGTTCGGCAATACATTCCCCTTTGGAGGAAAAACTCTTCCATTTGGGGACAACTCTCTATTAGGTCAATAACTCTTGTTTTTTCCGTTATTTGGTTAGGTTGGGTTATCCTTTCCATTTTCGGTTTCCCCGTCTTTTTTATTTTGCTCCATTTGTTGTTTTGCTTCTTCTTTTATCTTGTCAACCTCCTGTTTGGTATAGCGGTAAATCTTTCCGCAAAAGTGGCATTTAACTTCCAAATATTCGTTGTCTTTAAAGATTTCATCAATTTCCTCTTGGGGGAGGCCGGCAACAACACCTTTGACCATATCCTCATTGCAGGGACAGTAATATTCAATTTCTTTTAAACCCAGCAGGTGAGGGTTTAATTCTTCGGGAATTATCATTAAGGCTATATCTTCGGGGCGTTTGCCTTGCTCTAAGAGTTCGCTAACGGGAGGTAGCTTTTGAACGGCCTCTTCGATAACTTTCAAAGCCTTTTCGCTGGTTCCGCCCATTTCTTGAACCATCCAACCGCCGGCCACCTTAATTTGACCGTTTTCATCGAGTTTTACCCCGATACCGACAGCCGAAGGAATTTGCTCCGATTGGGCCAAGTAGTAGGCTATGTCTTGGGCTATTTCCCCGCTGACCAACGGAACAACCCCAACGTAGGGTTTTCCCATTCCCAAATCTTTAATAACCGTTAGAGTGCCGTTTCCTATGGCGGCGGCAATATCCAATTTTTTCTTTCCGTTTACCTCTTTAGTTAGGAGAGGAACATCGGGGTTTTTGACCATTCCCCTAACCCTGCCTTTGCCGTCAACCTCTACATAGACGTATCCTATGGGCCCGTCCCCTTCTATTTTTAAGGCTATTTTTTGATTGGTTCCGTGCTTTATTAGGGAGCTTAACAATATTGCACCGACTATAGCCCTACCCATTACGGCCGCCGCCATCGGGGAAAGGTTGTGAATGCGTTGGGCGGTTCTTACCGTATTGGTTGCCCGAACAGCCCAAACTCTAAGGGGCTCCTCCTTGGGGACGGCCATAACTACATAGTCCCTTTCTTGGAAGTAATCTTTTAAATCTTGCTTTACTTGGTCGTCTATTTTTTTTCTCCAATCTTGGAGCTGATTTATTTGTTCCTCTTGGGGTTTTTTGTTTTCTTCTTTAGCCATGGTTATTAAAAAATAGGAAGTTAACCTTAGATGGTAAACTATGGATTTATTTGTTTCCTATTTAGGGACGGATTAATTGAATGAAGGATTTTATTGGATTGAAATGGGGCGGTGGACGGGACTCGAACCCGCGACCCGGGGATCCACAGTCCCCTGCTCTACCGGCTGAGCTACCACCGCCTTCGCAAAGTAATTAATATAACTCCAAACCTTCTAAAGTTCAAGTTTTTTATTTTCCCTTGAAGGTTAACTTTACATTAACAATCCTGCGAAAGGTCTACTAAATTTCTTTATTAACGCCAATAGAAACTTAAAGGAGGTTAAAAATGGCCGAAAAAGTGGTAAGGGATATTCTACCCGACGGCAAAGGTGTTAACGCTATCGAAGGTTGGCACGTTGTAAGATTGGATAAAAAAGCGTTAATAGAGTTCGCAGAAGAAAAGGAACTATGGAAAACCCCCCGCCTATTGGAAGAACCTACCTTTTTAAGGCAAACTGTAGGTTATATAGGAGCTTTTAACAATAAATTTTTGGTTTCCCGCATAGACCCCGAAAATGGAGCAACCGACCAAGCAACAGTGGAGTTTCCTATTAGAGATGTGGATACCGACCTAAAACACTTTTACATAACCACAACCGACAAAATTTACAAGTGCGAAGAAAACCGCTTCTTCCCCAAAGAGGACTATGAGCTTAAGCTCGTCGAAAGCATGGACAAAAACTTCAAAAGCATAGCTATTACTCCCGACCATATATATTTGGTAAGTGAAAATAACCTCTACCGTTTGAATAAGCACGGCGGTATAGAAGTGGAAAAACCCATGCCCGAAGCCTTGCAAATCCGTGCCGATGTGGACAATGTCTATATTGTTACCGACGACAACAGAATTTTAATAGCCACCCCCGAATTTGAAATTATTGCCCACAATACCTTTGAAGGAAACCTTAAAAAGTTCGATGTTGGGCCGTTCTTTATCTACATACTAACCGACAAACATTTCTATGTTTTCAGCAAAGTTACCGCCGAAAGGGTTGCCCACGTAGAAGACGCCGACCATTACGAAACTTTTGGCGTAGGTCTAAACCACATATATTTCTACAACACCAAAGAACAAGCTATAGAGGCCGTTTATAAAAGGGACTTGCTGGAAGCCGGATTGGGCGAAATCACCCTCGAACTGCTTATGGAATACATGCTCGCCGCCCTAATGATGTTGGAAAAAATCACAGGTAAAAAAGCCTACCTTCACGTAAAAGAAGGGCATTTCCATATACACGTGGGTAAAAAGGTAATAGACTTCGAACAGTTTATAAAAGCCCTCGCTAAAGTATTCCCCGAAACCTACTATTTCTTCTACAACAAAGGTTATACCCGCTACCTCTTGGATTTCGGTAAGGAATGTAAAATTTTGGGAGCAACCGCAGAAAAAGGCAAAATAGAGGTAGATATTGCCCAATTTGAGGATTTAATAGAGAAAAACTTCTTCATTAAACAGAATAAGGATTTGCTCCTCGAAACGGTTAAGGAAATTATCGAAAACTCTCAAGAAGTTTAACCTTTCTTTTTTCCTTCTTTAGGATTTGCTTAAAATTTCCTTAAAAGGGTTTTAAACAAAAAAAAAACAAATACTTAGGATTTTTATTTATTTTCCAACCTTTTTAGGACCTCTTTATAGGCTTCTTCCAAACTTCCCAAGTCGTAACGGAAAACGTCCTTATCGAGTTTTTTCATTGTTTTGGCATCCCATAAACGGCAGGAATCAGGCGAAATTTCGTCGGCGAGAACCAAACGCCCATCGGGGGTTTTTCCAAATTCCAGTTTAAAGTCAACCAAAATAATATTTCTTTCGGCAAAAAAGTCTTTTAAAACCTCGTTAACAACCAATGCCATTTCTTTCATCTTTTTAACATCTTCGAGGTCGGCCAATTTCAGTAGCTCTATATGCTCATTGCAAACCAGCGGGTCGTGGAGCTCATCATTTTTCCAAAAAGTCTCTACAAGGGGTTTTTCCAATTTTGTGCCTTCGGGAATTCCATAACGGCGGGTAAAGCTGCCGGCAGCATAGTTTCTAACCACCACCTCAACGGGAATTATCTCAACTCGGTAGGCTAGCATTTCCCTGTCGGAAAGTTTCTTTATGTAGTGTGTGGGTATACCTCTCTTTTGGAGTAGCTCAAAAATTAACGAGGAAATTGTATTGTTAATAACCCCTTTACCCGCTATTTGCTCTTTCTTAATACCGTCGAAGGCGGTTGTATCGTCCTTAAAGTAAATGACAACTTTGTCCGGCTCTTCGGTTGCATAAATTATTTTTGCTTTACCCTCGTAGAGTTTTTTACCCTTCTCCATGTTAGGGTTTAAACATTTTAAAAACCTTAAAATGGAAGAAATGATTAAAGAAAAACTTGCCTTGGCGTTAATTAGTTTTTACCTCGGAATACAGGCCCTTTTTAGCTTCCTTATAGCCCCTATTTTGTTTAGCACTGTAGAACGTTCCCAAGCTTCTCTGGTGGTTGAAAAATTTTTTCCCTTCTATTTCGCTATAGGTATTCTGGCGGTGGGTGTTAGTTTGTTTCTCCTTTGGTGGAAAAATAAAGCTTCCAAATTTCTCCTTAGCATGTTGGGTTTAACCTTTCTCCTTTTGGTGGTTCAAGAAGTATTTATTTATCCCTACGCTTTGGAATTAAAAACCCAAAATATGGGTATGTTTAAAAAACTTCACACCCTTTCGATGGTTTTTAACTTTATTGAAATGCTCCTTCTTTTGGTATCGGCAGTTTATTTAATCCTTAAGAAGGAAAAGCATATTTATAGCGAATAAACTTCTTGAAGGCTTCCTCCTTTACAATCTCTAGTGGGTAAAACTCCAAAATAAAAGCTTATACCCAACTGTAGGATAATTTCCAATAACCACCATGAGGTTAATAGACAAGATAATTCCCTTCGAACCCCCGCAAAAGTATACCCTTGTTCCGCCCACTTTATTGAACTTTTTAACCAAGGAGAGGAATGTTTTTTCCTTTCAAGCCACCAAAAGGTATATCCGAACTTTGGGAATGAACCACCGCGAGGAAATTGTTTTAAAACCCTTTGAAGAATTTTCCCCCGCCGAGCTTAGAGAGGATGAAATAATAGAAATCCTAAAGGAGCAGGTGGAAAAATTTAATAAAACCACCCAAGGAAAAAAGCAATACTATGCAACCTTTATACCCGCCCAGCAAGGAATTTTAAGAATGTATACATTCCCCCCAAATATGAAAAAAAGCGAAGTTATGCAAGCATTGGAATTGTATATCCAACAGGAAATTTCCAATGTTTATTCAAATACCGAAGTTCTCTACAAATACACAATAATGAAAAACTCTAAAGATGAACCTTATAGAATTTTTGTAACCATTGTAGAACGCTCCGCCGTGGAAGAGCTCCAAAATATAGCCCAACGGTTGAATATAGAGCTGGATGTAATCAGTTACGAGTTGGTTGTTTTATTAAATTTTGGTTTCCTTAATGAATTGCCCGAACCGTTTGCAATTTTATATACCGACTACACAAAAATAATTCTGTTGGCCTATCAGAAAGACCGCCTACTTTACGAAATTTTTCCCTTCTATTTTTCTCCCGAAATAAAAGAGGTTACCGAAGACTTAAATATGCTTATTTGGGATTTAAGAAACTATATAGTCCTAAATGACATAACCAACATATTCCTGGCGGGCGTTGTACTCGAATACGAGGAATTTACCGAATTCTTCTTGGAAAGGCTTCCTATATTCGGTATAGTATCTCCCAAAAAGGTAAAAGAACGTTTTAGCTTAGTTTACACATTGGCGGAGAGGGTGATTCATGCATTCTAAAAAGTTTGTAGATATTAACTTTGCTCCCAAAAGGAAAAAAGCATTTATAAAACTATCAAAGGAAGACCTTAAAAGAACCTTCACCGCCGGAGGAAACGGTTTAATAGTTTTATCCGTTTTAACATTTCTTTTAATATTTGTTTCCTCCAAAATATGGGAAAGTTTGATAACCTCCAAACAGCAGGAATTACAAAAACTTGAACACAAAATAAAAAGCTTTAATATAAAACTTGCCCTTTTAAGGAAAAAACAAAAGGAATTCCAAAAAAGGTTTTATGACTTTTACGTTCCCCATCTAAACGATTTACTGGCAGCCTATTGGATAGAAAAAAAATTCAATCGTCAAGTCTTGACTACAACAAAGGAATTTTTGTCTATAGCAGGAGGAAATATATCCTACCTAACGGTGAATATTTTTCCCAACCCTTTTAGCGGTCTATCGGATAAAGAAACAGTTGATATAAAAAGGTTCACAACGGTTAAAGATTTCGGGATAAAAAAACCTCAAAAGGTCGCAAGAATTTTTTCTAACCCTGCAGGGGAAGGTTTGAATATAGCCCAATCTTTGGCCGTATATATAAAGGTTCCCCAAGAGGATAAATCTTTTTATAAAAAGCTGATGCAGGTAAAAGACCCCTCCCTTAGGGCGTCTATATTTTTGGAATATCTACTTTTAAAGTATCCTTTGGAAGAATTAACTAAAACTGTAAGGGTTCCAATAACCCTATCCTACCCTATGGATGGCTTTTTTGTTTCCAACGAGGATTTTAAGGAAAAAGTTTCCGAATTGAGGAATTTCTGCAATTATTTTTACTTAGATATCCTAATAACAAAGCAAAAATATTTTAATAATCGTTCGGAAGGAAAAATTAACTACGAAGGCATTTGCATCAAAAATATTTTTTAAGGAGCATATCCATGAATTACCTTTACGAAATTCTCGAACGGTTATCGCTCCTTTTAGAAACCGACCTTTACGGAAGAACGGTAAAAGAATGGTTAAAACTCGCGTTGGCCTATTCCTTTGTTCTATGGTTGGGTGTAATTCTCTACAATAGCTACAACGCCTTTACACAGTATAGAGAAGTTAGTCAAAAGGTAGAGAGAAAACAAGCTATTCTAAAAAGAAAGGAAAAAGAATACCGCCGACTGAAAGCCTATTTGGCCGACTTAAACAAAGGATATTCCGAATTGGCCCGAGTTATTACTCCCGTTAAAAAGGCTACAATCCTGAAAGTTATAGCCCAAAAAATTGAAAAAGAACTGCATAAAAATCCGACAACAGAACAAATTTTTGCCACCCCTCAAACTCCACTGGTGCTAAGGGCTATAAACGTGAAAGTAGCTTCGGAAAATATTCTTTCCCAAATTAAGGTTTTTAATTTAGGGAATTTACCCACCGCCCCCTACGCCCTACCTCCGGCGGTCGCAAGGGTGGGAAACACCTACATGGCAAAAGCCGAAAAAGCTTCTAATATGAATCTTTCTGCAAAGGCTGATTTTCGTGACGACTACATAATTTTGCTATTGGCCCCCGATAAAAAAGGAGGATATATAAAACTGTCAGCCGACTATGACACCCCCTTCGCTCCCAATCTATGGTTGTTTAGGAAAAACTTTTCCTTTCTCGCCAAACCCTTCCAAAGGGTGGGAGATAACTCCAAAAGTTCAATGTTGATAATTTCTTGGTTTCTAACTCGCTGAGAATAAAAGGTATTTGGCTATATATCGCACGGAGGAATAGTAAATGAAGCTAAAAAAAATAGCATTCCCGCTTTTTTTACTGCTTGTAAACTTAGCCTTTTCTGCTGAGCAGGGTAAAGTCGAATATATAGGAGATATAGCTTGTAAAGCTCCCAATGGAGAGGAAAAAGCTAAATACGCTATAGTCTACCAACCTAGCAATGCCCCAACAGGTGGTAGTGCGTTGGTTCAAAACTTTTTAAGCTATGACGTAATACAAATTAAACCCGGCAAATGTAGCTTGGAAGATATTTACGCTATAGATTTGGAAAAACCGCTGGACGCACTGGCTCTCTTAAAGGCTATAGCCCAAATAGACAATCTTCAATATGTAATTCAGCCCCAAATCCAATATAGCCCTACGCCACTTTTTATAAACTTAAAAAACGTCTCTTTAGATTATCTACTTCAATACATTAAAGCCCTCTTAAAGAACAATTCCAAAAATGTTTCCATTAGGTTGGACAAAATTAACAAGCTATTGATAGTAGGAAGTTCGAACACCGTCTTTGTTACGGCCGGTTTAAAACCCCAGGAAAAAACGAAAGCTTGCGAAAATCCCGTCTATGTTAATTACATAGACCTTTGCACCGATAAGGGATGTTTTAGATATTCCATTTCCTTCCAAGAGAACAACATAAAATTTACCCAACTTTGGAAATGTTCCAACAATAAACCTATACCCTTAAAGGTAAAACAAATTTGCCCCAACACCAAGGTGCAAATATTAAATCTAAGTGAAATTCCTATTGTGGATTATCTAAGGTTAATAGAAAAACTTTTTGATGTAAAACTAATCTACAACCCTCAAGAGATATCCAATATAAAAGGTCAACCTACCTTGGTAAAAGGAATATTCAAGTGTCTTACTTTAGATAAAGCTTTGGACTTTTTAAGGAAGAACTACCATTTTTACATAGAGAAGGTAAATGATTACACTTACCAAATATACAAGGATAGAGATAACTATTTATTAGTTCTACAAAGGGTTTCAAACCAAGTTAGTAAAGTTTTCTATATAAGAAAGATAAAAGCAAACCAGTTCGCTAAACTGCTCGACCTATACTTTAGGAACAAAGTGGTTTATAGCGTTGACAGCACCTTTAACGCTGTCACAGTAATAGCCTCAAAGAAAACCATAGAACAAATAGAGAAACAATTCGGAATCTACATAAGAAATGGAGAAAACACCGACAATTTAATGTCCAAAATCTTTTATGTAAAATTCGGAAAGCCTGAAGATTTGGTTCCAAAAATCCAGGAATACCTTTCGGAAAAAGGTAGCGTCCAGGCTCTTCCTGAGGCAGGAGCCATAGAAATAACCGATTACCCCACCAACATAGCCATGATAGAAAATGTATTCGGAAAGTTTTTAAGTCAAAAACCCGTAAAGATAAAGGTAACCGTGCGTTTTGTAAGTATCAGCAAAGACTTTGCCCGCTCTTTGGGTTTCCAATGGGATATGACCTACAACGGTGTTAGCACAGGAGCTAAAAGCTTACAATCAATGCAGGTAACCTTTAATACCAACGGAATAACAACCAACCTTTCCCTACTTTACAAAAAAATAAATCCTTTAAATCTTATTATTTCGGCAGGCGAAACCTTAACTTTGGCAAGAACTTTGGCCAGCCCTTCGCTAATTCTTTTAAACAATCAGCCCGGTAATATAACATCGGGAACTCAAATCCCCTATCAATCGGTAGACCAAAACGGAAACCCCAAAACAGAGTTGGTTAACGCCGCAATGTCTCTGCAGGTTACCCCCCAACTACTTCCCGATGGCAGGATACTTCTACAACTAAACCTTTCCAAAAACGAACCCAACACAGCGTTGGCCGTCAACGGTCAGCCGGCCATAAATAACTTTTCGATACAGCAGAACATAATTGTTGCAAACGGCGATACCGTAGTTATCGGCGGAATATTGGAAAGAACAAACCAAACGGGTGAAAACGGTGTTCCTATAATCAAAGAAATCCCCCTTTTAGGTTGGTTATTTAAAAACAAAAACTGGCAAAAGTCGGATAAGGAACTTATGGTATTCATTACCGCTCAAGTTATTTCCGATTGATTTCTTTCTACTTTTAAAGGTTTTCTTTTACTCTTTCCTTAGGTAGGAAAGATTAGAAAAAACTTTCCTTTGGTGGTATTTTTATTGCTTCCAACCCTCGAAGTGCTAAAAAATTTGAGAACTAATAAAGTATCTACTCTATGGACGAAATCAAACTTATAGCGGGAAGCTCCCACCCGGCTTTGGCGGAAAAAATATCCCAAGAGCTGAATATTCCCCTAACCGATACGCTCCTAACAAGATTTTCCGACGGTGAACTTAGGGTTCAAATAAATGAACCCGTTAGGGAAAAGAGGGTTTTCATTATTCAAAGTTTGTGTGCCCCCGCCAACGATAACATTATGGAATTGTTGCTCCTAATAGATGCGGTTAAAAGGGCGTCGGCTAAGGAAATAAATGTTGTAGTACCTTATTACGCTTACGCAAGACAGGACAGAAAAGACCAGCCGAGGGTGCCCATAAGTGCCAAGCTTTTGGCCAAACTTTTAGAAACCGCCGGCGCCGACCGAATTATTACGGTAGACCTTCACGCGGAGCAAATTCAAGGCTTTTTCGAAATACCGGTGGAACATATTACAGCCCTACCTTTGTTCGGTAAATATTTAGAAAACCTCAATTTGGAAGATTTGGTAATAGTTTCCCCCGACGCGGGAGGTGCTAAAAGGGCCAACAAACTGGCTAAAAAATTGGGGGCAGAGCTCGCAATTATTTACAAAATGCGTCCCCGTCCCAACGCGGTGGAAGTATTCGACGTTATCGGCAATGTGGAGGGAAAAAATTGCGTTATTGTCGACGATATAGTGGACACCGCCGGCACCTTGGTTGCGGCCGCCGATATGCTATTAAAGAAAGGGGCCAAAAGTGTGCGGGCCTGCATAACCCACGGTGTATTATCGGGCCCTGCGGTGGAAAGGTTGAATAATTCTTCCCTTGAAGAGTTGGTTATAACTGATACAATCCCTACCGAGGATAAACCTATAAAAATGAAAAAGGTTATTTCTATAGCCCCCACTATTGCCGAGGTAATAAAAAGAATTGTTAAAGGGGAATCGTTGGCTATCCTCTTTGAGTGAAAAAATTTTTATTTTTCCTTTTAAATTTCGTCGCTGAATATTTTTTCCGGTATAGGGACGGTAATTATTCCCTTTTCATAACCCAACCTAAGGAGCAATCTAACTGCTTCCCTACCGTCGGGGCCGTAATCAATAGTCCTTTGGTTGACATACATAGAAACAAATTTTTCACTCCTTTTAGGGTCGTTTTCTAATCCCCTGGCAAATTTCCGTGCATATTCCATAGCTTCCTCTTTATGGGTAAGGGAATAAATAATGCTTTCCTTCATAAGTTGGGCTATTAGGTCGATAAGTTCCTTACCAAGGTCTTTTCGGACTATATTGCAACCCAAAGGTAGGGGTAAATTGTATTTTTCTTTCCACCATTGGCCCAAATCTACAAACTTATGTAGGCCGAAGTCTTTATAGGTTAGCTGCCCTTCGTGTATAACCAATCCGGCGTCAACTTTGCCCTCAACCACTGCGGGAATAATATCTTCAAAATACATTTCAACGGGTTCAAAGTCGGGTTCAAACAACTTTAGGGTAAGGTAGGCGGTTGTCCACTTTCCGGGAACAGCTATTTTTTTTCCTTTTAAGGTGGTTAAAGGTTCTTTGGATACCACTATGGGGCCATAACCTTCCCCTACACTTCCCCCCGAAGGTAAAACTAAATATTTATCGGCCACGTAAGGGTAGGCGTGGAAAGAAATTGCCGAAACTTCCCACTTTCCTTGGCGGGCATCGCGATTAAGACTTTCAATGTCCTTTAAAACATGCTCAAATACCAACCCGTGGGTATCTATTTTTTGGGCCACCAGAGGGTAAAACATAAAGGCATCGTCGCTATCGGGAGAATGGGCTACGTGGATTATTTTCCTTTCCATGGTGAATGAATAGGTTATTCCACTCTATTGGAAATAATGAATTTTTCCTTTTGATGGAGAACCTTTAGTTCCTTCCATAGGATTTTAGTTTCCATTACAAGAGACCATGAAAAAAGTAATCCTATTAGAGGAAAGTCAATTTAAACCAAACGGCGAAGGGAAGGTAGTTTTTAAAATTCCTTCGGAAGGAAAAATTTTTGAAGAAAAACCTTTAAAGGTTTCGGAAACGGAATTAAATATCCCCTTTGAGTATCTAAATCCAATTCAAACCCTTTTTTATAAGTTTTACAAGGGAGGGAATGCCTTAGTTTCCGCCCCTACCAGTGCGGGTAAAACGGGAGTTGCTTTAATTTTCTTCCATAACCGCCAAGGTCGGATTGTCTATACCGCCCCCACCAAAGCGCTCGTAATGGAGAAAGCCCGCGAGTTTAAAAAGCTCTTTGGCAAAGTTGATATCAGAACGGGCGATATTATTGAAGAATTTAAACCGGTTCGGCATAAGGTGGTTGTTTCAACCTATGAAAATCTTGTATTAGCTTTTAGGAATAAAGCCCCGTGGACCCAAGATATTGAAGCGGTTGTTATCGATGAAGTTCATGCGATTTTAGGAAACCGCGGGCAAATTGTCGAGGAGCTTATTACCAACCTTTTGTTGGAAGGTATCGATATTTTGGCGTTATCGGCCACGGTTCCGGGGGCCGAGCGTTTGGCTAAGTGGCTTCAAGCCTCCCTATTTATTGAGAGCCGTTGGCGGCCTGTTCCACTCATTAGGGATATAAAAAGCCTTAAGGAGTTTAAACCTTGGATTAACCCCAAAGAGTTGGAGGATAAACCCGACAGAGATACCCATATGGCCCTAAGGCTATTGGAAGCCCTTTATAGCCTGAGCAACCGCGATGAAAAGGTGATTGTTTTCGTTCCCAAAAAGTCGGTAGGCTGGAAAATGCTCCAGCTGGCAAATAGGGAAAAGCTGGAAATAGCCAACGAAACGGCCCCCTTTGAGGTGGAGCGTCAGGGTTGGGAGATAGCCTTCCACAACGCCGATGTTCCCAAGGAAGAACGGGAAAAAATAGAAAAAGCCTTCCGAGAGGGGGAATTAAATAAACTTGTAGCAACCCAAACTTTGGCTTACGGTGTAAACCTACCCGCGGACAAGGTTTTAATTGCCGTTAGTGGATTTTACGATAGGGTTACCAAAAGCTGGAAAATCTTTCCCGATGTTTTGGATATCCTCCAAGAGGAAGGGCGTGCGGGACGCTTCGGAATAAAAGATAAAGGTTATTCCTACATATTGACCTACGGGGCTAAGGAAAAGCCATTGCAGGACAAGCTAACAAAAGCCCTTGACGGGGATTTCAAACCCTTTATAGCCCAACAATTGGAACAAAATCTTTCAATAGACGACCTAAAAGCGGAAGTAATAAATCAACTGGCGTTGTTTATTTTGGTTGCCTACCTCCACAGGGGGGAAAAGTTTAAAGATTTCCTAAAAGAGAGTTTCTCTTTAAAAAAGTTTGTAAACTCCGAGGCGGTTCAACAGATTAACGATTGGCTCCAAGAAATGGGCTATATAGAAAACTCAAAGTTAACCCCGAAAGCCCTTTTTTGTTTAAAATCGGGAGTCGGGCCTGTAAATTTTGAAGAATTCCTGAGAAGGAGTCTATTACCAATTCCCCTAATGGCAAAATTGAGACCTCTTATTTACACCAAAAGGTTGGACTCTATTTCCTATTTCCTAAAGGACAATGAAAGGTTTGATAAAGAGATAACCCAAGTTAGGGAACTAATAATTCCGTGCGGGTTGGGGTGTTTTAAAGATAACACCGACCAATTGCTCTTCTTTATTGAAGGAAAAACCTTTCTCTTTAGCAACCTTTCCAACCCGCCGGGGGAATATTCCTATTTGGGCACCGACGCTTTACACCTATTGAGGACATTATTGGAACTTCGGAAAATGGGAGAATTGAATTTAACAAACCTAGAGTTATTACAGGTAGTCCACTCCCTTAAATACGGGTTGGAACTACCCTTTGCCCCCTTAGGAGGAATTAAAGGAATAGGACATATTAGGGCAAACCTATTGAAAAACTATTTAAAAACCCTCAGCGTGGAACAAATAAGCTTCCAACAAAAGGTTGAGGAAGCTTTCCAACAAGAGCTAGAAAATGAACAAAACCTTAAAGAGGAACTTACCAAATTATTAATAGACCTAAGAAGGTTAACCGAACCTAAAGCCCAACGGGAGGCTAACATTGTTGTTTCCCTACTAAGGAGAAATAAAAACTCCCTTTTGGTGGACGATAAGATACTAACCACCTTTGGGTTGTTTTTATTCGGTCGGCGGGCTTTGGAGTTAAAAAAACAGGAGCTTCTGGAGGAAGTTCTAAAGGATTAATTAAAAACCTATGGGCTTTGAACCCTTGGAAAACCCCTATTGGGAAAAAGGTCTGTTGGTGGCGGGCTTGGACGAAGCGGGAAGGGGGCCCTTGGCCGGCCCCGTGGTTGTGGCCTGCGTGGTATTAAAACCCTTTACCCGACCCTTTCTTACCTCCGACAGCAAAAAATATTCACCCGCCAAAAGGGAAGAGCTATTTGAAAAAATAATCGAAAACGCTTTGGCCGTTACCGTAAGCTTTGCCACCGTCGAATCTATAGAGGAAAAAAATGTTTACAGAGCAACCCAACGGGCCTTTGAAAATGCCCTATCCCTTTTACCGGTAAAGGTTTCGGCCGTTTTTACCGACTATATGCCCCTTAAGGGTTTATCCATCCCTTGCCATTCCCTACCTAAAGGGGACGCGAGAGTTTTTTCTATAGCCACCGCCTCCATTGTGGCCAAAGTAATAAGAGACCGCCTAATGGTAGCCTATTCAAAACGCTATCCCCAATATGGGTTTGAAAAACATAAAGGCTACCCTACAAAGGAGCATTTAAAAGCTTTGAAAACTTACGGGGTTTCCCCCATTCACAGAAAAAACTACTCTCCGATAAAACAAATTTTGAACCAAAAGAGGAACAAGAATCTTTTTTAAAACTACAATCGTAGGAGATGGAGCTTTTAAATTGGAGAACCTTGGCCTATATCTTTGTCGGGGCTATATTGGCAGGCTTGGCGGTAGGTATTTATCAGACCTACGAAAACAACAAGAGGGAAACGATTGCTTCTCAACTTTATAAGGTGCAATATGCCCTTTCCCAAGGAAAGGTTGAAGAAGCCCAAAAACTGGCCCGGGAAATAAATGAGCCCTCCAGCCGAGCCTACGCCGAAATCCTTATAGGCGACTACCTCTATGGAAAGGAAAAATTTAAAGAGGCCTACCAATGGTTTGATAAAGCTTCCAACGATTTAGCCTCCTCTAATGTTGACCCCGCTTTAGATTACCTAACGAAGGAAAAGGAAGCTTATATCCTTTACCTCGAAGGGGATTATAAAAAATCCCTCCACATATTGGAGACTATTCCTAAAGATGCCCCCAACCGTTGGAATGTAGAACTTCTAAAAGCTCAAAACCTCCTTAAGTTGGGACAAAAGGAAAAAGCAAAAGTCCTGTTGGAGGATATAGCAAAAAGTTGCCCTATAGGGGATATTGTTTTGGCGGCCAAATACCTTTTGATGCAAAAAAATTAAAGTTCCACCGGTAGTTTTTTCCTTACCTTTTGAACCTCCCTTAGGTCGACCTCAACCGAAGAAATAGTTTCACCATCGGCGGTATACGCTAAGGTTTCCCCCCAAGGGCCGTAAATGCCCGAAGCCCCTCCGAAAAAGGTTTGGTCTTTAGGGTCTTTTCCCCAACCGTTGGCGGCAACCAAAAAGCTTTGGGTCTCTATTGCCCGCGCGTGGGTTAGAACTTTAAAATGCTCCCTTCTCTGGATAGGCCACATAGCGGGAACAACTATAATTTCCACCCCCTGCCGACGGAGTTTGTTGGTAAACCTATTAATCCTTATTTCGAAACATATCACAATTCCAATTTTTCCTACCGAAGTTTGGAAAACTATATTTTCCTCTTCCCTTCCGGGAGAAAAATACTTGGTTTCCTTAAATAGGGGAAAGAGAGCTATCTTTCTCCTTTTGCCGAGAAATTTACCGTTATCAAAAACCACCGCCGTGTTGAAGATTTTTCCTTCCTCTTCAATGGGTAAGGTAGCTATAACAACACTTTCCCTTTGGAGGGATAACTCTTTTAAAAAGTCCAAAACAAGGTTCGATTTTTTAGCAAATCGGGGTAAATTTTCGTAATCGAAACCACAGCAGAACATTTCGGGTAAAACAAACAAACTCCCTTTGGGTATTCGGTTTTTTATCTTTTCCACCTTTTGGAGGTTTGCTTCTATATCTCCCAATAAAACGGTGTATTGAAAGAAACTTAAAGATACGTTCATAGGGGTTTTATTTTTTCTCCCGCAGTTGGGAAAGATATTTTTTTCTCACCTCCAAAAAGAAATTTTTAACCTCCCTTTGGCGGTAATCTTGGTAGGTCCAAAAAAGCTCTTTAAAGTCCTTACCAAAATAGAGATATTCCATTTCCAAAAATACACCCTTTCCCAGGTAAACCCTTCCGCCCCTTTCCTTGTGGGTGGTTAAAAAGAGATGGGATTTATCCACATAGCCGGGGTCTATGTTAACTGTTCTCTTCCCTTTAAAGGAAAGTTCTTTTTCCAACTCCATAGACAGGAGTTTGAGCTTTACGGGGTTTAAATTTTCCGAACAGGGGTCGGCTTCTATTAATTTTTCCCCCGAAAGGAAAATTCTCTTAAGGGGTTTACCCATTTCGGAAGCATAGTAGTTTTCCAAATGGGGGAAGTAATAAACGGGCGTCTGGAGGTCAAAATCTCCGACCCATTCTTTCAGTTTTTCCAAAGCCGTTAAAAGGTTATCGGTATACTCTTCGTTATATAAAATTGAAAACGTAGGTTTAACCAACATTTAGAGGAATATTTTTTTTAGAATTTGTGAAAAATCGGCTTCTTATGGGCATTCAGATAAGCTTTTATAACGCTTCGGTGGCCTCCAATATTTCGGTTAACCCTAAAGAAGTATTTGACCCCCAAAAGGTTCCTTTTATTGTATACCGCCCCAAGTTGATAGAGGAAATAAAAGAGAAGCTAAAACCTGTCAAGGAAAACTTTTCCACCATGGTGGTTTGTGGAATGGGCGGTTCCTCCTTGGGGGCCAAAACTATAGATTCCTTTGCTGGGGCTTTTAACGAAAGTTATCATAAGTTGAAATTTTTGGACAATATAGACCCCACATTGGTGAAACAAACGTTGGAATCCCTTTCGTGGGAAGATACCGTTTTTACCTTTGTTAGTAAATCGGGAACTACGCTTGAGACGGTGGTTTTTCTTAACCTTGTTTTGGAAGAATTGAAAAAAAGAAACCTTCCGGTGGAAAAACATGTTATTTTTGTCGGCGACAGAGGAAAAAATTTTGAAAAACTCGCAAAGGAGCTAAACACCTTATTTTTTGAAATCCCCAAAGAGGTGGACGGTAGATTTTCGGTATTAACCTCCACCGGTTTGGTTCCCGCCCACTTTGCCGATTTTGATATAGAGGAACTTTGGGAGGGAGCTTTAGAGGTTCTCAAAGACCAAACGGAGGACAACATAGCTATAAAACTGGCCAAGGTAAAAATGGACAACTACCTTAACCACCGTCGGAATATATCGGTAATGTTCTCCTACGGTAACTATATATTCACCTTCACCTTTTGGTATAGCCAACTGTGGGCGGAAAGTTTGGGCAAAAGCGGCAAAGGCCAGACACCATTAAAGGCGTTGGGAACGGTAGACCAACATTCTTTGGTTCAACTCTTTAGGGAAGGCCCCGACGACAAGGTTTACCAATTTATAAAGGTAAAAGATATAAAATGGGACATAAAACTGCCTTCCGAAACCCTTATTTTCGACTACATAAAGGGTCGAAAGGTTTCGGAAATATTTAACGCCCTATATGAGGGAACCAAAGAAGCCCTTATTCAGACAAACCGCCCGGTTATAACTTTGGAGCTGGATTGCTACAGCGCTTATAACTTGGGTTATCTCTTTATGCTCTATATGCTCGCTACCGTCGCCGCCGCACGGATTTTGGGGGTCAACCCCTTCGGTCAGCCGGGGGTGGAGCTAGGAAAATCGATAGCCCGCCAAAAGTTGGAGCAAAAATCTTTATAACCTTTTTGGTTTTTTCTTCTTTTGCCACTCCTATTAATGGTTTTTTTAGATATTCGGCTATTGGTATATACAAATTTCCCCATATTCTTGAAATTAAATCTCAATTTCTTACCTTAAAAGGTTGATGAGTAAACTCAAAAAGTTAACAGGGTTAGGTTTGTTGGCTCTCTCTTCGGTGGCTTTTGCAACCAACGGAGATATGCTAATAGGGGTCGGGCCGGTATCCCGTGCAATGGGTGGTGTGGGGATAGGATTGGTTACCGACGCCGACAGTGTTGTATTTTCCAATCCCTCCCTAATGACGGAATTTAATAAAACGGTATTCTCCTTTGGTGGAACTTTATTTATGCCCCATACCAAGGCCTACACAAAAAGCGTCCTAAACGGGGGTCAAAGTGCATCGGCAACCAGCAACGCTAAATATTTTGCCATTCCCTCAATAGGAATTATTTATCCAATAAACCAAAAATGGGTTTTCGGTATTTCGGCCTACGGAATTTCCGGTATGGGTGTTGACTACCGAAACACAAATGTAAAATGCGACCCTAATTCACCGGGTTGCTATACCAACTTCCAAGGAATGGAAATGTCCCCCTCGGTGGCCCTAAAGGTAAACGATAAATTTTCCGTGGGAGCGGGTTTAGATTTGGTATACGGAGCCTTGGATTTGGGGGCCGGTTTGAGTTCCGACTATGCGGTAGGTTTTCAAGTGGGTGCGGCTTACAAATATAACAAGACTATAAATATCGGTTTTGTTGTTAAAAGTCCTATAAGGTTTAACTTTGCCCGTGTTGCAGATTTTAACGGTGACGGAACTTTGGACAGCATGACCCTCGAGCAACCTTGGCAGGTAGGTGTCGGTATAGGTGTCAAACCTTTGGAAAAATTCCGTTTTGGTGCCGATGTCGTTTGGGTAAATTGGAGCGATGCCAAAGGCTACAAAGATTTCCGCTGGAAGGATCAATGGGTTTTCAAAATAGGTGGGGAATATAGCCTAAACGACCGTATAAAACTCCGTGCCGGTTATAACTATGGAAAATCTCCTGTAAGAGGTCAAACAGTTCCCGCGGTCGCCCAATATGAAGCTATGGAGTGTCTAAGAATTATCGGTTTTCCCGCAATTGTGGAACATCATATTACAGTGGGTGCGGGCTTTAAATTGACCCAAAACCTTAACTTGGACCTCTCTTATATGCATGCGTTCCAAAAAACGGTAGAAAGCACCGCCACCAACGGGGATTATTGGAAATCAAAACTTTCCGAGGACGCTATTTCTATGGGCTTAACTTGGAGTTTTTAAATCTCTTCTTTCCCTTCTTTGGGTTTTATTTGAACAAAACTAAGGAAGGATAAGGAGGAAATTAAAACTCCTTTATATGTTTCATATACAATTCAAAACGCTCTTTGATTTCTTCCATATAGTCCCCGCCCAATTTTTCCAAAAGGGCGTCGGCCAAAACTATAGCCAGCATTGCCTCGGCAACCACCGAAGCGGCAGGCACGGCGGTAACGTCGGAGCGTTCTTTCATTGCCAAGGCCTCTTCCTTGGTTTCTATATCGACACTTCGAAGGGGAGACATTAGGGTGGGTATAGGTTTCATTGTTGCACGGACAACTATGGGCATTCCGTTGGTTATACCCCCTTCCAAACCCCCCAAGCGGTTGGTGTAGCGGAAATAACCTTTATCCTCCTTCCAACCTATCTCGTCCATAACCTTGCTGCCGGGCAAAAATCCCGCTTGGGTTCCTATACCTATTTCCACCGCCTTTATAGCCTGAATGGACATAATTGCTTGGGCTATTCGACCGTCCAGCCTTTTATCCCACTGTATATGGCTACCCAAACCGGGGGGAACATTTAGGGCAAAAACTTCAATAATTCCACCTAAAGTTTCTCCTTTTTCTTTTGCCTTGTCGATTATGTTTTTAACGAAAGCGTCCTCCAAGGGGTTCGGTATTCTAACCTCCGATTGTTCGGCCTTTAGGTGTCTGCTCCAAAGGTCGAGGGGCATTTCTTTAACGCTGTAACCTCCTAAAACCCTTACGTAACTGCCTATTTTTATGCCGAACTCTTCTAAGAAACGCTTACAGATAGCACCCACCGCCACCCTTGCCGCGGTTTCTCTGGCGGAACTTCTTTCAAGGATGTTTCTTAGGTCCCTTTGGTTGTATTTGATACCTCCGGCCAAGTCGGCGTGTCCGGGGCGGGGTTTGGTAAAGGGTTTATAACCTTCGGGGGGTTGACCTTCTACCGCCATTCGGTTTTTCCAATTCTCATAATCACGGTTCCAAATAATGAGCGATATGGGCGAACCGAGGGTTTTACCGAAACGGATACCGGAAATAATTTCCACCTTGTCCTTTTCAATTTTCATTCGGCCGCCGCGTCCGTAGCCCTTTTGCCTTCGGGCAAGTTCGCGGTTTATATATTCGGTGCTTATTTCCAAGTTGGCGGGTATGCCTTCCAAAATAGCCACCAAGCCTTTACCGTGACTTTCTCCCGCGGTTAGAAATCTTAATCGTTGGAGCGACATTTAGAAAAATCTTATTTTTCCTGAACCTTTAAAGTTCTTTTTTTATGTTGAACCTTTTTAAGGAAAAACTTTTAAACTTTTTTGCCGCTGTGGGAGAGGCTTCTTTAATAGCCTTCCAAGGGGTGTGGTTTCTTTTTAAAAAACCCCCTAAGTTGGAGCATTTTTTAAAGCAGTTTTCCTACATCGGGGCGGAAACTTTACCCGTGGTTTTGGTTACATCTTTTTTCTCCGGTGGGGTGTTGGTTGTAGAAACTTATTCAACCTTTCATAGGTTTAATGCTGAATCCCTCCTCGGTGCGGTTGTGGCTATATCTTTAGCCAGAGAGTTGGGGCCGGTTTTAACCGCCCTTATGTTGGTGGCGCGCGTAGGTTCGGCCATGACCGCCCAAATCGGAACAATGAAAATAACCGAACAAATAGACGCCCTGCGGGTTTTGGCGGTAAACCCCATTAGGTATTTGGTAACCCCGCGGTTGCTGGCGGCTACCCTATCGTTGCCTCTGCTTACGATAGTTGCCGATGTAATAGGAATTATTGGCGGTTGGTTTGTTGCGGTAAAACTTTACGGGGTTAATAACTATCTTTTCTGGCAAAAAATGCGGGATATTGTGGAACTCCATGACTTTTTAGGGGGTTTATACAAAGCTTTGGTTTTCGGTTTCGTTATAGCAACGGTTAGTTGTTATTTCGGCTTTGCCACCAAAGGAGGGACGGAAGGAGTCGGACGTTCTACCACCGCCGCCGTTGTTACCGCTTCTATGTTGGTTTTAATTTTGGATTACTTCCTAAGTGCGTTGATTTTTTAATCCAACCTTCAAAAGGTTTTATTTTTTTTCTTTCTGAAAATCCTTGATGGGCCAATCCCTTAAATAGTTTTCTATGAAATACTTTGCCTTGGGAATATTGGCTTTTTTCTACTTTGTCGCCATTTTTGCCGATTTTTTGGCCCCCTACCCTTACGACCTGCAAAATAGGCAGGCTCCCTATCACCCTCCTACAAAAATTCACCTAATGGAAAATGGACATTTGACCCACCCTTATGTTCATCCTTACAAATTGGTTAATCCCGTTTTTAGGATTTACCGCGAAGATAGTTCCAAAAAGTGTGAAATCCAATTTTTTACCAAAACCCCCTACGGTTGGAAACTCTTTTATACCCCACCCCAATGTGGAATTTATCTTTTGGGAACCGACCACTTGGGGAGAGATATATTTTCGAGGCTCCTTTACGGGGCAAGGATTTCCCTATCGATAGGCCTAATAGGGGTTTCTATAACCTTCCTTTTAGGGGTTATTTTTGGCGGATTGGCAGGTTATTTCGGCGGTTGGGTGGACAACTCCATAATGAGGTTAACCGAAATCCTTATGTCCATTCCCGGTTTTTATTTAATGCTCGCTCTAAGGGCGGTCTTTCCTTTGGATATGTCCTCTCTGGAAGTTTTTTTAATGATTGTCTTTATTTTGTCATTTATCGGTTGGGCTTCCTTGGCGAGGGTTATAAGGGGTTTGGTTCTTTCCTACAGGGAGCAGGAATATGTGCTGGCGGCACGAACCTACGGGGCTTCCACTTGGCGGATTTTGTTTAAACACATTCTGCCCAACACCTACTTTTATCTAATAGTCACCGCAACTATGGCTATTCCCTCCTATATATTGGGGGAAGCGGCTTTATCGCTTTTGGGTTTGGGTATTCAGGAACCCTACCCTTCTTGGGGTAATATGCTTTCGGAGGCTCGAAGCTTGACGGTAATAACCTTTTACCCTTGGATATTGGCCCCGGGTGTGGCTATCTTTTTGGTTGTGATGGCCTTTAATATGTTGGGGGATGCTCTTTTAGATGAGAGAGGAACGAAAAAAAATTAAATCCAATTAAAACGGTAGAAGAAAAAATTTTCTTTTTCATACGGTTGTTTTGGAAACCCTAATGCCGAGTTTTTTTACCAACTGAACGTATTTGTCATAGTCGGTTTCTTTGAGGTATTCGAGAAGTCTCCTTCTTTTGTTAACCATCGCTATTAGGCCCCTTCTGGAGTGCAGGTCTTTTTTATTCTTTTTCATGTGTTCGGTAAGCCTTTGAATTCTTTCGGTCAAAATAGCAATTTGAACCTCGGGGGAACCGGTGTCTTTTTCGTGCCTTTGGTATTCCTTAATAATTTTTTCAATAGTATCCTTAGGCAATGCCATCCTTTTAAACCTCCCTTAATATTTTGTTTCCCAAAGTAGGTTTATTTTAATCTTTTGTTCCCTTTAAAGGAAAATTTCACATTGGTTTGTCCACCCTGGGGGGAGGGGTTTTTAATTCCAATACATCTTTGGAGGATACTTTTACCACCGTATGGACATTTCCCCGGGGGTGGAAATCGGCTATAACTTCCAAAAAGCGGGGTTTTAAAAATTCCCAAAGTTTGGTATAAATTTCGTTGGTTACCGCCTCGTGGGAGATATATTTATCGCGGTATTGGTTTAGCCATAGTTTTAAACTTTTTAGCTCAACTATCCATTGGTCGGGAATATATTTGATATAAATTTTGGCAAAATCGGGATAGCCGCTCCGCGGGCATTTGCAGGTAAATTCGGGAAAGAAAATTTCTATCAAGTAGTCCCTATCGGGGTAGGGGTTTGGCCACCTTTCAAGCTTTGCCTGCTCTATCTCCAGCTCTCCATACTTTTTTTCTTGGCTCATGGGTTTAGAAATTTAACCTCTTTCGGAAGAGTTAAATCTAACCGTCTAAAGGTTTTATTAGTTTGTTATGCTGGTGCTGGAAAAGGGCTTTTATAAAAACCGCCGAACCTTTTGGAAAATACAAAAAATTTTTTATCCCCAATCCTGGGGAGATTTTTTTCAAACTGTAGAAACCTTTAAGGGGCAATTTTTATTCTTTTTTATATCCTTCGAAAGGGGTTATGAATTACTAAAACTAAAAACGGACAAACGAAATATTTTTCCCGCCTTCGGTGTCGCTATTGTTGAAGCCATCGAAGGTTTTTCTTTAAGGGAAAAACCCTTTTCTGTGAAATTTATTAAAAGTTCTCTGTCAAAAGAGGAATACCTAAAAAGATTTCAAAAAATAAAGCACTACATAGAGAGGGGGGATATTTACCAAGTAAACTTTACGGTAAGGTTTGATTTTTCCTTTGAAGGAGAACCTTATTCTCTCTACCGAAGGTTTATAGAGTATCAACCCGTTCCCTACGGGGTATTTTTTCAAACCGATGATTTTTTCCTTATAGGGGGGTCTATGGAACTTTTCCTACAAAAGGAGGGCTCCAAACTTATTAGCAAACCTATAAAGGGAACTCTTCCTAAAAGTGTTGACCCTTCGGAGTTTTTCAAAATGGAAAAAGAACTTGCCGAAAACCTCATGATTACCGACATGGTTAGGAACGACTTGGGAAGAATAGCCCAAATAGGAACGGTAAAAGTCAGTAAACTTTTTGGGGTAGAAACTTTTAAAACCCTCCACCAGTTGGTCAGCACTGTAGAATGTCAAACCGATAAAGGATTTAGGGAAATTATTGAGGCTACTTTCCCGCCAGCTTCGGTAACAGGGGCACCCAAAAGGCGCGCAATGGAAATTATTGATGAATTAGAGCCCCACCCTAGGGAAATTTATTGCTCCACCGTAGGGTTAATAAAACCAAGCGGTGACTTTGTTTGTAATGTTTCTATAAGAACCGCTTTAGGGAAAAACAACCAACTTTATTATTACGCTGGTGGGGGAATTGTTTGGGATTCTCAACCTCATAAGGAGTGGGAAGAGATAAACCTAAAAATGGAAGCTTTTTTAAGGGCTATAACTTTGTGAGGAAATTGGCTTTAAAATCGACCCCTTCCTGTTCGGTTAAAAAACCTTTTATTAAATCGCCCTCTTTCAGTTTTAAATTCTCGGTTTCTTCCTCGGGGTAAATATCTATGTAGGTTTGACCATCTACTTCGGGAGCTTGAAACCAAGCCCTTCCAACGGGAACCATTCCGAAATCCTCGTCCAGGCCATCTATTAATATTTCCTGTTCGGTTTCTAGAAATCTTTTTAATCTCTCTTCGGAAATATAACTTTGAACGGTTTCCAAAAGGCGTTTTCTTTCTTCTTTTACTTCTTCCTCCACTGTGTCTTCAAATTTTTCCCAAGCGGGGGTATCCTCCTCGTGGTAATATTTGAACACTCCCAAATAGTCGAATTGGAATTCTTCAATAAACTTTAAAAGTTCCTTAAATTCTCTTTCCCCTTCGGTGGGAAAACCGACTATTACCGTCGTTCTTAAAATGGAGTTTTCTCCTAAGGTTTCCCTTATGTGGTTAAGAAGTTGTAGAAGAAATTCCTTTGAATGTCCACGCCGCATATCTTTTAGAACCTTTTCGGAAATATGCTGTATGGGCATATCTATGTAAGGCAAAACTTTTGTTGAATCCTTTTTAAGGTAATCAACAAGGGTATAAACTTCCTTTGCCGGGTAGAGGTAATGCAACCTAATCCATTTTACGGGTAATTTTTGAAGTTCGTCCAACAGTTGGGGTAAGGCAAATTTCCCGTAAAGGTCTTTTCCGTAATAGCTGGTATCTTGGGAAACTATTACCAGCTCTTTAATACCGTAGGTGTCTATTAAATATTTGGCTTCTTCAACTAATTCCTTTATAGGTTTGGAGCGGAATTTTCCCCTTATTTTGGGAATTGCACAAAAACTACAGGTTCTATTACATCCTTCGGAAATTTTCAGGTAGGCATAACTGCGGGGGGTCAAAAGTTCTCTTTGGTTTAGTTTGCACCCTTTGAGGTTAAAGAGATTACAAATTTCCTTGTAAGGTTCGGTTGGTAATAAAATATCCGCCTCGTGTAGTTCCTTTTTAAGCTCCTCCATATAGCGTTTTACAAAACAACCGAAGGCCACCAACTTGGCACCAGGTTTTTTATAATCCGCCAATTGGAGAATGGTATTTATACTTTCCTCCACCGCCGGACGGATAAAACCGCAGGTGTTTACCAATATAAGGTCGGCTTCGGAGGGGTCGGTGGTAGGTTTATATTTTTCCTCCAAAAGTTTTAAAACCCTTTCGCTATCTACCGTATTTTTTGAGCAACCCAAACTAACCAAATAAACGCGAGGTTTTTCTTTGTTTTCCATACAAGCACCCTAAGGAGTGTATTAAATGGTTAAATGTTTAAAAAGACCTACGACTATCCTCACAGTGTTGCCAATATTTATAAAACTTCCAAAGGAGGTTAAAAAATGAACTTTTCTTTAAAAGAAGCCCTAAAAGAAAGCTGGCGTTTCCTTTTTGAAAACCCTGTAATATTTTTGATAATCCTCGGTAATTTTGTGCTCTTCTTTATGTTTGCCCCCCTTATAGGTTTAATTGCCGCTTGGTTTTTAACCACAACTTACCTTATAGGAGTTCACGGTGATATAGAAAACCCTATCGAGGGTTTAAAAAAATATGCAAAGTGGGGATTTTTGTTAGCTATAGTTTTTTACCTCTACTACATAGGTAGTGCCCTTATTTCCTATTACCTTTTTGAGTTTTTGATTTTTAAGCTAAAAGCCTCTTTGGGAGCAATATTAATAGGGGCCCTTATTTGGGCTTTTGTTTTGGCGATATTGTTCCATGTAGTGTATCTTCCTTTAATAGCTTCCACCGATTGGCAAAATTTTAAAGAAAACCTTAAAAGGTTAAAAAAGCTTTTTACCACAAAAGCGGGTTTATATTCTTTGGCCCTTCTTTGGTTTTTTATGGTTATAACCATTTATGCGGGGCTTTTACAACTTTTCCATTTAACGGTTGGCTTGTATTCGGTTATAGCCACCTTTTTGTTTACTTTTTATACCTTCATCGGGGTTAAAGCTTTTAGAGAAAGCTCCCAATAAAAGCCAATTTAGCCTTTTCCTCCTTTTGTCTCGATTCCGAACTCTGGAATAATTTCGTGTCGCAATCCCGCTTTAAGCAGGCGTTAGTGAAACTCTTATTTCGCACCAAACAAAGGTATCACCCCAAAAATAAGTCGCAATCCCGCGTTAGGCAGGCCTTAGTGAAACAATTCACCTGGAGTTTTAGGTTCCATGTTAAATTCTGTCCATGTCGCAATCCCTTGCTGGTGCAGGCCTTGTTACAACGTTATTAAGGAAGTTGGCGACAGCAGGGGTCAAACCTTGTCGCAATCCCTTGCTGGTGCAGGCCTTGTTACAACAGAGAACGTACCACCTGCGAGACCTTCTCAAAATGCCTCTTGTCCAAGTCGCAAT
>JAADES010000053.1 GCA_013153315.1 Aquificota bacterium | reverse complement strand
ATTGCGACTTGGACAAGAGGCATTTTGAGAAGGTCTCGCAGGTGGTACGTTCTCTGTTGTAACAAGGCCTGCACCAGCAAGGGATTGCGACTGTGAGATTGCACCGATGTAAAAGGCAATCATAAAACCGAACCAAGTTGTAACAAGGCCTGCACCAGCAAGGGAAAGCCTGTGAGACGAGAGAGGGCCTACGAAAGCTTTCGGCCACGCATACGTTTCTCAAGCCTGCTTTTTAAAGGTAGACTGCACCAGCTTTAGATTGCGACAGGCCTACCCTTTACATCAATTACTCTAGTTCTACTAACCAATTTGTCAAACTTATGAGGTTCCTCATAAGCTGTATAAACTAAAAGGGAATGTTTAGCTACGGTGAGGTTTTGGAAAATGTAGAAAAAGACCCCGAAGGTTTAAATCTGATTATCTTCGACCTCGACGGGACTCTATTGGATACAGCTTTAGACCTCTATTTGGCTTTTAAAGATACCTTAACAGATTACGGTTTTGAGGTTCCCCCTTTTGAGGAGTTTAAAAAACATATCGGCGGAGGGGCTTACGGTTTTTTACAACCGTTCCTTCCCGAGGAACTTTTAGAAGAGGCCCTTCAGAGGGTTAGAAGATATTACCTCGAAAGGTATATATGTGTTCATACAAAACCTTTTGAAGGAATAGAGGAAACCCTCCAAAGGTTGAAAAAGGAAAACCTCCTTTTGGCGGTAGCGACCAACAAGATTACCGAAGGGGCTGTTAGGGTATTAAAACGGACGGGGTTGATAGATTATTTCGACCTTATAGTGGGCAGGGATTTGCCTCCCGAACATAAACCCTCGCCCTTGCATATAACCTATATAACCAAGCGTTTGAACGTTAAACCAAACAAAGCCCTTGTGGTGGGCGACCGAAAGGACGATGTTGTTGCGGGAAATCTTGCGGGAGCTAAAACTGCCTACGCCCTTTGGGGATATATAGAACCCTTAGGGGAAAGGGAAGAAGAAAAACCCCACTATAGGTTGGAAAAACCCATTCAAATCCTTGACGTGGTTTTTTAATTTTTTTCTTCCCTTCGGAGGGAAAATATTTTGTCCTTTAAGGCTTCGATTATTTCCTTTGTTGCTTGGGGTTTGTTTAGGGTATAGAAGTGAAATCCGTCAACGCCGTAATCCAATAGCTCTTCGCACTGTTTTATTGCATACTCAACGCCGATTTTAAAGACTTCCTCGGGTTTGTCTTGAACTTCGGAAAGTTTTTTAGCCAAATCGAGGGGTATGGTAGCCCCGCAGAGGTCGGCAAATTTCTTTATCTGTTTGAAGTTGGTAATAGGCATAACCCCTATGAGGATGGGAATATCTACTCCCTCCTTTTGAAGGAGTTCTTTAAAACGGAAAAAGTCCTCATTTCGGAAAAACATTTGGGTTATGGCGAACTTTCCGCCAGCTTCGATTTTTTCCTTTAGGTGTTTTATATCTTCCTCCAAAGAGGGGGCCTCTTGGTGCCCTTCGGGATAACAGGCTACCCCTATACAAAATTGGTCTTTGTAGTTGTCTTTAATTAACCTAATAAGGTCTATCGCATATTTACAAAAACCTTGTTGGGGATTGTCCTTAGGTTGGTCTCCCCTTAGGGCGAGGATATTTTCTATTCCTATTTGGCGGTATTTGTCCAAAAGGGCCAAAATGTCTTCCTTTTGCTGGGCAACACAAGTTAGGTGGGGCATTACGGTCAGGTTGTATTTTTCTTTTATTTCCTTAACGGTGTTAAAAGTTCGGTCGCGGGTGCTTCCGCCCGCCCCGTAGGTTACCGAAACAAAAGTTGGTTTATAAACCAATAATTCTTCTATAGTCTCAAACAGTTGTTTTTTTCCTTTTTCGTCCTTCGGGGGAAAAAACTCGTAGGAAAGGCTAAAATTTCCCTCTTTCAGATATTCGCAGATTTTCATAGAAGAATAATTGTCGTCTGAAGTTTAGAAGTTCCCAAATGGAGATAAAAGGGAAACTTTAAAGGGGAATTTTTATTTTTCGATAATGGTTTCTTTAATTTTCATTCCAAAATGACGTCCCGCTTCCTCGGTGTAGCCGAGGACAATATCTCCCGGCTTTAGGTCTACCACCGAAATAGGTTCTCCGTTAGGTTTGGTCAACCTTATAGTTTCCGCGTTTTGGAGAACGGCACTAACTTTTTTACCGTCTTTGGTTTTACCTTCTATGAGGAGCATAGGACGGCGTTCGACTTTCGCCCTACCAACGTAAACCAGCCTACCTTCACCTTTGTAGTTGTAAACCATTACGGGGGTGCCAGCTTCCACTTCACAGAGGTATTTCGTTTTATTGTCGGGAACCCTTACATACATGTGAACCGCACCTGCGTTAACACGGAAAGGTCTTGCCGCAACATAGGGGTTTTCCTCTGTTTCGGCATGAACTAAGAACATTCCCGCCGAAGAATTACCCACCAGCATGCCTTCGCCGCGTTTTAATAGGGAAGTTGTATCTACACATACACGGTCGCCCAAGCCCAGAGGTAAAACTTTGGTTATCTCTACTTCGACCAGAGGCAACTTTTCGGTGTATTCTTTTACCACTTTACCAACTTCTTTTATGGTGTTGAGGTCGTCGGTTTTAAGAACAATACCTTCGGAACCTATTTCCAATGTGGTTAAGGCCGTTTTAGCTTCTTCGGCGTTTTTAACCACCATATAGACATCTTTCTTTTGGGCCAGAATATTTTCCAAAGGAATAATAGTCCAGTCGGTGGTTTCTATAATTACAGGAACGGGAAGTTTTGCCGCCAGCTCTTCGTCGGCTTTTCCTTCGATTTTTACGTAAGCTACATCGCATTCGGAAATGTTATCTCCCTTTTGGGGAAAACATAATTTTTTGTCCGCTTTGTCGGAAGGTGCTATAACCTCGACCTTTGCAAGTTTCTTAACCTCTTCGACCTTTTCGGGGGTGGGTAATACTATAGCGTCCGCCCCACTTTCGAGGGCGGTAGTTATAACCTTCTTATTGTAGGGTTCGGCCCAGAGCCAAAATTTTTTCATAGGGAAAAATTATCTCCCTATGCGGTTTTTAAAGATTTTCTTAATAACCATCTTGGGAATTTTTCTTTTTTCCTGCGGTGGGAAAAAGGAAACAAAACAGCTTTCGGCCTCCATTTTTCCCTTAGCGTGGTTGGTTAAAGAGATTTATCCTTCTTACGAGGTTTATCAGATTATTAAACCCGGTTCCAATCCCCACATTTACGAGCTGACCCCTTCCGATATTAGGCACATTAAAAATTCCTTAAGGGTTTTTGTTATCGGAAATTTGGAACCTTTTGTAGGAAAAATAGATAAAGACAAACTGGTAGAGGCTATAAAAATTTTAAATATCCCCCCTTCGGGCAATCCCCATATTTGGCTTTCCCCGAAAAGGTGGCTAGAACTGGCCCAAAAGCTCCCTAAGGAGGTTAAAGGTTTAAAAGAAGACCCTCAAAGCTATGAAAAAACCATCTCGAGGCTTCAAAAACTGGACAAAGAATATTCAGTTTTAACTACCAAGGGTTATAAGGTAGTCATGATTCACCCCGCCTTTTATTGGCTCTGTAAAGACTACGGAATGGAAATTCTTTATGTCCTTGAAAAGGGAGATAGCGGTTTGCAAATCTCCCTAAAAAGGTTCAACAATTTGGTTGAACTCCTTAAAAAGGAAAAGGAACTAAACAAAGTCCTACTTTTGTATTCCTCCACAAACGAACAGGCTAAAAAGGTTGCTCAAAGGATAAAACAACTGTTTCCCTCTATCAGGGTTGTTGAACTTGACCCCCTCATATGGGAAACCGAAGGTGACTATATAACCCTAATGGAGAAAAACTTAAAAAAACTGCTTTCTCAGGATTAAATTATTTTTTCCTTTTTATTTGGAAGTAGTTTGCAAAGAGGTTATAAACTTCTTAAGTTCATTTCTTCCTACTATAAATTCCACCCAATATTTTTTTCCGTTAACTTTTTCAGAAAAAGTTAAGCCTACCAAAATAGGGCATTCGGGGTTATCTCTAAAATAAATTTCTCCCGCAAACCAAGGTTCATTTAAAATTTGTTCACCGCCCGAAGGGAATTCTATTAGGGCAAATTTTTCCGATAGTTGTAAAACCTTAGCATCTCCAAAAGGAGTTTTTAATACTAAATCTTTGTCCTCAACGTGGGTTATTACCCCCAAATCTTCCACACCGTGGTATTTTTTCAATAAGTCCAAAGTTCGGTAAAACAAAGATTGGTTGGCTTCGGCTGTGAGCCCTCCGAACATTGCCCTTATGGTGTCTTCTTCCACTTTTACCGGAATTATTTCCACCTCATAACTTTCGGAGGGGTTTATGTAAATTTTTACCCGCTGGGGTCTATTTTCAACTTTACCTTTTTTTTGGGTTATTTTTATCCGAACACCGCCCAAAGATATATCTTCCAAATAACCTTGAAAGGTATCTCCTTCAACCTTCAACTTTAAAGGTTCTACGTTATAACGGATAAACTTTCTTCGGTCGTTAGTAAAGCCTATTACCGAGCATTTCAATATTTTGGTTGAAGGGTCGTAGTAATAGGGGGTTATTTCCACTTGGGTGGGCAAAGCGGCCGCACCCGACTGGCGAACCGAATATATTTCCCACAACCGAGGACGGGCAGAAGCTCTCAAAAGCTTGCCAACAATTAATAGGTCATCTTCTTCCAAAAGTTCAAAAATAAAATACTCCACGGGGTTGCTCTTTAAGAAGGCAACATAGATATGGTTCTTCTGAAGTTCCATTTCCGCTATCAGGGAATTTAATATTTTACAAATCCCAATTAGAAAAAAATTAAATTTTCCAAAAATGTTTTCTTAAATAACATTGCATAGAAATGAGCCTGTGGGAAATTCTATTTCTTCTTTTACTACTTCTGGCCTTGGGTTTTACCGCCTTTGCAGTTTACCGTTGGTGGAAGTTCAAAAAGATGCTCTCCTATACCAAGGATATGATTGGCAAGAGGGTGGAGGATTTGCTGGTTATTCCCAAAAAGGGGCAAGGTGTTCAAATACCCCTAAATATACCCAAAAAGGGAACGGTTATTTTTTTCTTCACGGGGCCCAATTGTAAACTTTGCCCAAAACAGGAGGAAGAACTTAAAAAATTCAAAAAAGGGTTTAAGCTCTACAAGTTGGATATCCGCACAAAGGAGGGTAAAAAATTTGCCGCCCTTTTTAGGGTTTTAGTCTTACCTACGGTGGTGGTTGTTAAAGACCGAACTATTGTCGGTTATTTCACCACCTTTGCCCCCGAAAAGAAAATAAAAGAAGCCCTTTCCGGGTCTTAAACTTCTCACCTACAAGGTTTTTAAAACTTCCAACAACCTTTGGAGTTTCTTTTTTAATTGTTCATCCCCTATTTGGTTTATAAACTTTTTTCCGCCGCCCAAGGTAAGCCAAATAATCGCATCCAAATGCAGGAGCGGAATTTCTATTTCCCTTGATAGGTTTTTCCAAAATTCCTTATCGGGGGAGATTTTTTTAAGTCGGACATCAAGAGGTATAAAAATCTCATGAGAAGCAAATAAAGGTTTTTTAGTTATTATCCTACAGGCGTATATAAACATTTTGACCGCAAAAACGAGGGTCTTGCTTTCCCTATCCTGGGAGAGTTTTTCCGAAAGGTAATCCAACAACAAGGTGGGATTTTGGCAGAATTTTTCTAAATCCTCCTTCCTAAGAGGTTCTATAACCTTCAAAACCTTTTGGAGGCGTTTGAGTTTAGCTTTTAAAAACCTATTGTTGTAAAGGGTTAAAAATTCTTCGAACCTTTCCATGGAAGGATTTTTGGAAAAAAAATCCCCGAATCGTTGCCAATATATCTCCCCCTTTGTGGGAAGTTGGTAGGACAATAGAGCATTTACCAAAACAAGTTTAAAAAAAAGCTCCTTATCCCTTATGGAGGTATAAAGTTTTTCCAAAGCCCTATATTGGGGGTCTCTTAATTCAACCTTTAGAGCATCGGAAAGGGAAAAAGTTTTTAAAACCTCCAAAAGTTGGGAAGTTTTATTTTCCATAAATTTGGTTTATAACCCTTCCCACAACAATAACGGCGGGAGTATCAACCTCGGGGGGATTGGTGGCAACTTCCTCCAAGGTGGAAATAACCAACTTTTGATTACTGCGGTAGGCGTTGGAAATAAAGGCAACGCCCGTTTTAGGGTCTTTTCCTATTTCCAACAACCTTTGGGCAATCTCTTTTCTTTTGGAAACCCCCATAAGGAAAACCAAAGTGTCTATCCCTTTAAGGGAAGAAAAATCTATTTCTCCCTTCCCTTTGTGGGCGGTTAAAACGGCAAAAGAGGAGGCCACCCCCCTAAGGGTTAAAGGAATTCCGAACAAAGAGGGGGCTGAATAAAAAGAACTAACACCGGGAACAACTTCCACATCAACACCCTTTTGGGCTAAATATAGAAGTTCCTCCCCGCCTCTACCAAAGATAAAGGGGTCGCCACCTTTTAAACGGACAACCTTCTTGTAAAGCTTGGAATATTTATAAAGCAGTTCGTTAATCTCTTGCTGCGAACGGCTGTGCAAACCCTTTCTTTTTCCAACAAAAATTTTTAAAGCCCCTTCGGGGATTAAATCGAGAATTCTTTCGTCGACCAAAGCATCGTAAAGCACAACATCGGCGTTTTGTAAAAGCTTATAGGCCTTTATTGTCAGCAGTTCGGGTTCTCCCGGCCCCGCCCCCACCAAATAAACTTTCGGTTTTTTTATACTTTCCTTTAATGGTTTTTCTTTTTTATTTAAACCAACCCTTTGTGTTAGTAGTTTCATAGCCCTACCTTAAAAGGTAAAAAGAGAATTTGACCTTAAGGAGGGTAAGGTTTCGAAGAATTTAACAATTTTGTAAAAATTAAGTAAACCTTAAAAGGCCAATAAAAAAAATTATTTTAAAGCCACCAAAAACCGTTAAAGTTTCCAACTATCTACAATTAAAAGAAGTAGCATGACCAAACTAACCCTAACGGGGCTTTTCCTTTTAGCCATTCCCCTGATAGGTTATTCTTCTTTGGTTTCCCTGGATGCGGAAGAAGTAATAAAAACCCCCCGTGTGGTAATAGCAAAGAAAAAGGCCACAATAACCTACCGAGGTTATCAACTTACCGCCGACGAAATAAGTTTTTACCCTTCAAAAAATCTTTTGGTGGCTAAGGGAAATGTAAAACTTAAAAAGGACAATGAAATAGACCTTACCGCCGCGGAGGTGCTCTTTATAAACCTTCCCCAAACGGGAAAGGTTGATAAGAAAAAAACCAAAAAAGGGCAAAAACAGAATGTATTGGTAGCCTACGATGTCAGGGGTAAATTTCAGAATTTTTACCTCAATGTGGAATATCTAGAAAAAAGGGGAAACCTTCTAATCGCAAAACGCGGTTGCGTTAGCCAATGTCGGGATTTCGACGCCCAAGTTTGTGCCCGAAGTTTTGTCTTTAACCTTCAAGAGGGCTTGGGAAATGCCCGCAATGTGGTGGTAAAAATTGAAAATACCCCCGTTATTTACACCCCCCTATACCGAATAGCCACAAAAAGAAAAAGCGGTTTCTTGGCCCCCTCCTTCGGTTTGGACAGCTACGGAAATTTTATTTACCAGCAACCCTTCTACTGGGCTATTGACAACCACAGCGACGCCACCTTTACCGCCGACCTGCGTAGCGGGGGAATGTATGGTATTCAAACCGAGTTTAGAAAATATTTTTCCTCCGATTTTTACATAGAAACCCACAACCACTATTATCAGGACGAGGCCAAAAACAAATATTGGTGGGTTGGACGGGATTTTTACCGTCGAAATAGGTATCTCTTACAAGGAGAGGGTTATTATGGAAAACTCCAATTTGGGTGGGCCTATCCTTCCGACCCCTACTACTACTACGACATTTTCTTTAATAAAGAACAACTTAAATACCTTAGCTTTACCCAATCCTACATTACCTACACATGGAACACGCGGTATTTTTTAACCAACTGGCGGACGGTTTACTTTTATGACCTAACGACAACCGACCGAAGTAATGATTTATTCCTTCTCCCCGACGGGTATTTTTATTTAAAACCTATCCCTTTGAAGGGCGGAATATCCTTTGACCTGACTTCGGAGGCGACCAATTTCTACCGAAATAACAGCTCCCTATGGAGGTTTGTATTTAAACCCCGCTTTAGGTTCTCAAAAGTTTTAGGAACTACACCGATAACCTTTTACGTAGAACCCTACCTTATAACCTACGATGGAAAGGAAATTTGGCAAAATAACCTTAATAAGTCGGCCTCCAGTGTAAAATTCACCGCACGGAGTTTGCTTTATAACTTTGACCTTGTAAAGTCAGAAAAATTTAGTTGGTTCTCCCTGTGGGAGTGGGTATATAGCTACGACCCTATAAAGAATAAAAACCTTCCAATTTTTGATATCCAAGATGAGGTTTTCCGTCAGAACATGTTAACCCTAAGGGGTTTGAACGATTTTAACTACAAAGGAAGGAAATTTGCCGAGTGGCTCATAGAACAACCCTATAACTTTTATAACGGTTATACCCTTCCCACCAGCGGGGAGCTTATGAAAGGTCATTGGCTTCCCCTAAAGAGCTACCTAACCCTAAACCCCAACGACGATTGGAGCCTATACAATACCATTTACTACGACCACCAGCTGGCAAAAATTATTTATCAAAGCACCGGAGCAAGCTGGAGAATAATAAACTCCGACGATTTGCAACTGCGTATAAAGGGCGGTTATGTTTACAGCGAAGGAGCCAACAACGAACGATATTCCGACCAATACTATTATGGTTTTGAAGGTTCCTATAAAAAAGCCAAATTTAAGTTCCAGGTAAACCACGATAACATTTTGGGAAAAGATACCCGAATTTATACCGAAGTAGGCTATTACCGCAACTGTTGGGGCATTTCTTTATCGGTAGAAAGGGACTATAACCGCGATAACGGAAAATACGAATGGCAAGCTTTCTTAACGCTATCTATTATGTTCCATCCATTAACCGTTTACCTCGGCGGTAGTTAATTTTTGTTTTTTCTTCTTTTTCCTCTCCAGGCTATATTCGCTTTTTCAAATATTAGAAAGTAAATATTTACTTAATTAAACTTTACAATAGCCGTTAGGGAAACTTTTATAGGGGCGGGAGGCTTATTATGTCGACCCTTTTTAAGTTAGAAAAAGCAAAAATATTGTCCAAAAGTAGGATTTTTGATTTTTTGAACCTTTTGAAGGAGAATTTTGATAGCTTAATAGCCCCCGTTAGGAAAGGTAAATATACGGTTTTTTCGGAGATAGAAAACGTCGAAGATATTGTTTTTGAATACACCCGAACCCTGTTGCCTCCAAAGAAATTTATTTTGAAATACCGAAGGGAAAGATTTACCTACGACGCCCAAACATTGGAAATAGAAAAACAAGAGAATCTATCCAAGAAACAGGTTATATTTGGGGTTCACCCCTGCGATTTGCACGGTTTAACAATCCTCGACCAGATACATTTGGGGGAATTTCCCGACCCAAGATACTTGGAAGTAAGAAGAAACACCGTCCTTATAGGTCTCTCCTGCGAACCCGACGAATGGTGTTATTGTATATCTACAGGAACAGCCTTCCCCGACGGGGCTAATTGGGATTTATTTTTAACCGACATAGGAGACAAATACTTTGTTTCCATAGGTAGCGATAAAGGGGACGAATTGGTTCATCTGTCGGACGGTTTATTTGAAGAGGTTACCGAAGAGGATTTAAATAAATTCAAGGAAGAAACGGCAAAGAAAAAACATCTCTTTGATTACGAACGGCTGCCCGATTTGGAAAGAATTTCCCAAGTTATCGAACTCGAATATGAAAGCGAAGTTTGGAAAAAGGAAGCCGAACGCTGTCTATCCTGCGGAACCTGCACCAACACCTGCCCAACCTGCTTTTGTTACACTTCGGTGGATATTCCCTCCCTCGACGGCAAAAAAGTTCAAAGGGTGGAATTTATAACCTCCTGCCAATACCCCTATTATTCCCGCGTAGCGGGCGGTCATGAATTTTTAGAAGATAGGACTGCCCGCTTTAGACACCGCTATTATCACAAGTTTGTAGGCTATCCCTACCAGATAGGTAAATTCGGCTGTGTTGGATGCGGAAGATGTTCGGCTTTCTGTCCCGCCAACATAAGCATGGTTAAAACCCTCAAAAAATTAAGGGAAGGAAAAAAAGAGAAAACCAACGTATAGCGGTTTTTCACCTTTTTAAAACCCATCGGGGGTTTCTGTTATGAATAAACAACTGGAGAAATTATTTAGATTACCCACAGTGGAAGACCCTTATCAATATAAAAAAGTCCGCATAGTGGATATTGAGGATTTGGCTCCCGACCACCGAATGTTCACCTTAAAATTCACCGACGAAAGGGTTTCCCAAAATTTCGACTTTGTCCCCGGACAGTTCATAATGTTGACTATTCCCAAAGCGGGAGAAATACCTTTGTCTATATGCTCTTCCCCCACAAGGAAGGGAACAATCCAAATAACCGTTAGAAGGACAGGGAGAAAAACCAAATACCTCTATACGCTAAAGGAAGGTGATTTGTTGGCAGTTCGAGGACCTTACGGAAACGGTTTTCCAATGGATTTAATGAAGGGAAACAATGTCCTAATAATAGCGGGCGGTTTGGGTTTAGCCCCCCTACGTTCGGTAATTTGGTATGTCCTCGACAAAAGGGAGGACTATAAAGAGGTCTACCTTCTTTACGGGACAAGAAATTATCGCTTAGTCCTTTATAAGGAAGAATTGGAAAGGCTCCGTAAAAGGAGCGATATAAAAACTCTATTTGCCCTTGACAGGTTTGAAAGTGAAGAAGACCGAGCTTGGGCCGACTACGAAGGATACCTTCCCGGGTTAATATCCAAGGTCGACCTCGACCCGGAAAAAACCTATGTAACCGTTTGCGGGCCTCCCATAGCTTACAAATTCATAGGGGCTGAGCTCATTAAAAACGGCTACCACGAGAGCAAAATTTTCGTTTCCCTCGAAAGGAAGATGGAATGCGGTATAGGGAAATGTGGCCACTGTCAAGTAGGTTATAAGCTAACCTGCGTCGATGGGCCCGTATTCCCCCTATGGGACACCAAAAACCTACCCAACATGATTTGAAAACAAACTTTTTTGTCCCCCTAGAGGGGAGATTTAGGGAGGTCTCCCAAAATGGGAAAGACAACAAATAACGGTTCTAAAAAACCCACCGTAGGAATAATGTATTTCACATCCTGCGGTGGGTGCCAATGTGAAATATTAACCCATGCCAACCTTTTAAAAAAATTGGTCGATTTGGTGGAAATCAAATACTTTCCCATGGGTTCCAGCAACAACACCTTGGAAACCGATTTCGACATAATCTTCATCGAAGGTTCGGTTTCCACCGACCACGATTTGGAGCTTCTTCATATAGCCCGCGAAAGGTCTAAAATATTGGTCGCGGTTGGCACCTGCGCCTGCTTCGGTGGTGTTCAATCCTCTAAAAACGCCGAAAGTTCTCTAAACGAAATGCTCCGTTATGTTTACGGGGATAAAATCCCCACCGTGGTTAAAGCTTTAAAACCAAAACCTCTAAAAGACTATGTAAAAGTTGATTACGAACTACCCGGCTGTCCTGTAAGCGGAAAGGATTTTGTTTTAGCAGTCCAATATCTTCTAAACGGTTTAGACCCCTTCCTACCCAAAATGGCGGTCTGCTACGAGTGCAAACAGGCCCAAACCCCCTGCCGACTGCAGGCTTCCTATATGTGCGTTGGTTCCCTATCCAACGCCGGCTGTGGGGCGCCCTGCACCTTTAAAGGTTTGGGCTGTTACGGTTGCCGCGGTGACCACGAAGACCCCAACTATAAAGAATTGGTTAAACTCTTCAGGCAAAAGGGTTATTCCGACAGAGATATTTACAACTTCGTGAAGGTATTCCGCGGAAATTACGTAAGGGAAAAACTCTTGCCCTACCTCGACCTTGATATTCCCCTGCCCGAAGACGAAAAGCCGAAGGAGGTTAATTAACAATGGCTAAAAAAATCACAGTGGAGCTTTTAACCCGTGTGGAAGGGCACGGAGCTATAGAGATTGTTGAAGAAAACGGCAAATATAAGGCTTTTGTGAAAATCTTCGAAGGGCCACGTTTTTACGAATATTTGGTGGTTGGCCAGAACTACATTAACATACCGAGAATAGTTTCCCGAATTTGTGGAATCTGCTACGTTTCCCATAGAACGGCTTCGGCGCGGGCCATAGAAGACGCCTTCGGAGCAAAAATTCCGCCAGAATTGGAGCTTTTGAGAAAGTTAGCAAACGTTGGCGCCTTTTTTGAAAGCCACGGCCTGCATATCTATTTTCTGGCCCTGCCCGACTATTTCGGTTATTCCTCGCTCCTTGAAATGGTTAAAGACTACCCCAATCTGGTAGACCGAGGTTTCAAAGTTAAAAACCTCGGTGTGGAAATAATGAAAGTCCTAACCGGGAAAAACTTTCACGGGGAAAACCTCATACCGGGAGGTTTTGCCAATCTTCCCACCAAGGATGAACTGAAAAAACTTAAAGACCAATTGGAGGAAATAAAGGAAGATTTGGATGAAACCCTACAGTTGGTAGACAGTTTAAAACACCCAAACCTTACCACCCCAAGGGAGTTTCAACTCTCTATATACAACCCCCAAGGGTGGGATTTTTATAGCAACCAACTTATATTGGTAGAAAAAGATAAAAAAACCCTCTTCACCAAGAAGGAATATGAAATTTTTGTTCATGAGGAACCGGTAGAGTATTCCATGGCAAAACAATCCACCGTAAAGGGTAAACCGGTTTTGGTCGGCCCCCTTGCGAGGGTAAATATTTATAAAGACCAATTTTCGGAAGAAACAAAAAAGCTCATCTCCCAAATGAAAACTAAATTCCCTTCGGAAAATCCATTCCACCAAAATGTTGCCCGTGCGGTGGAACTTATAGAAGCCCGTTCTTTGGCTCTCGATTACATAGATACCCTATTAAGCGATTATCCTTCCAAACCCCACATTGAATTAAAGCCCAAAAAGGGTAGAGGTTTCGGCGTTGTTGAAGCACCTCGGGGAACCCTTTACCATACCTACGAATTCGACGAAAATGGCTATTGCACCAATTCTAACATAATAACCCCCACCGCCGTATTGCAGACCTCTATGGAGCTCGATGCCCAAAGGTTGGCAGAAAGCTATTCCTCTCTTCCCTTGGAGGAGGTTAAATTTCTTGCCGAGCGTCTTATTAGAAGCTACGACCCTTGCATATCCTGCTCCGTTCATATGTGGTCTCTATCCCCTTAACCTTCCGTAAAAACTTTTCACAAAACTTTCCGCCTCTTTTTGGTTTTTTACCCTTCCTTCCAGTTGGGCTTTTACCAACTGTTCTAAAATTTGTCCTACCAACGGCGATGGTTTTATTCCCAAAAGGGTCATTATCTTTTTTCCGTCCAAAAAAGGTTGGGAATATTTCAAATACTTACCGAGGTAAAAGTCTTTAACTTTTTCATATTTGGAAACCAAGGAAGGTTGTAAGGTATAAACAGCTACCCCTACGGGATACAAATATTTTTCATACCTCTTTAGGTAGTTATAAAAACCTTCCACCGTAGGTTTTAAGGTTTTCAACTCCGTTAGGGCCTTTAGAGTTCCCTCCAAAAGGTTGGTTAATTCTGTTCCCAAGGGGTAGTTTTCTCTAAAAAACTTTCTTTGGTTAGGGGTCAAATAGAAATAAATGGCAAGCAACTTTAGAACGGTGTTTATATCAAATTCCCCCAAATAGGTTTTCTCTTTAAAAGACTGTTCCCTTTTCAGGTTTCTGTTTGTTTCGCTAACTATAAAGGTTTCTAGTTTTTTTAAAGCCTCCCAAAGGTCGGTTGGGTTTTCTATTTGGGTTCCGAAAATTATTTTGGTTAAGTGGTGGTCGTTTAGGGCTTTTAAAAATTCCCAACTTCGGTGGTAGCTTAAACCTTTTAAAAACTCATTAAGAATTCTTTCCTTGGCTACCTTTTTAAGGAGGGGGTAATTTTGTTTAACAAACCCTTTTAGGGTGTTGTCTATTTGAAAACCCAAGGAGTGGGCAATTCGAAATGCTCTGACCATTCGCAGGGGGTCTTCTTCCAAATTTTTTAAAGAAACAGCCTTAATAACCTTTCTTTTTAAGTCTTTAACCCCCCCGAAGGGGTCGATTATTTTTGAAACATCTTTTTTTATAGAGTCGGCCAAAGCCCAAACCATCGCATTTATTGTGAAATCCCGATGGGCCAAATCTTTTTCCAAGTCCTCAAATTGGCTAACATCTATACGCCAATATTGACCTTTGTAAGGAAATAAAAAAGTGTGAACCTCGTTGCGGAAAGCTAAATTTTCCTTTTTGAACCCGAAATGTTTAGCTTTAAATTTTTCCTTTAAAAGGGTCTCTATTTTTTCAATATCTCCTGTGGTTATAAGGTCTATATCTTTGGGAACCTTATTTAGGAGCAAATCTCTAACCGTTCCCCCCACAAGGTAGGTAGAAGAAGGAAAGACCTCCTTAAGTTGTTTTAATAGCTCTTCAACCATATGGGTTTTAAAAAAGTTAACAGAAACTTAACAAGAAGCAAATAAACTGCTTTTTGTATGAACCTTAAAAAGGTCGCCTCTTTAGGTGCTTTGTCTTTGGCTGTTGTTGGAGTTATAGCCTGCTCTTCTGAAGGAAATAAACAGGGTTCCCAAGCAAATAGCCAATCGTGCGGTGCCATAAACCTTATAGGACAGGGTTCTTCGGCCATAGCACCTTTGTTGCAAACTTACGCTTCCAAATATAAAGAAGTAACCGCCGATGTGGTGAATTACCAAGCGACCGGTTCGGGGGCGGGAATAAGGGCGGTAAGCCAAAGAATGGTTGATTTTGGAGCTTCCGATGCACCCCTTACCCCCGAAGAGCTTAAGAAAAACAATCTTTTACAGTTTCCCATAGCAGCCTTCGGGACGGTATTGGTTTACAACCTGCCCAACGTTGAGCATCTTAAGCTATCCACCGCCGCCGTGTGCGGAATTTACAGCGGAAAAATAAAATATTGGGACAACCCCACCATAGAGGCGGCAAACCCCGGCGTAAAACTGCCCCACCTACCTATATTGTTGGTTGTTAGGGCGGACAAATCGGGAACCACCTACACCTTTACCAGCTATTTGGTAAAAGCCTGCGGAGACCAATTGCCCTTTAAAGAACCCTCCAAAAAACCCAACTGGGGACTTCCCAACGTTATAGCCCAAAAAGGAAACGCCGGTGTTGCCGCCGAAGTTCAGAAGAAGGCGGGAACTTTGGGTTATGTAGAGTACACCTATGCGGTGAAGGGAGATTTAAAAACTGCAGAGCTTCAAAACCGCGACGGTTATTTTGTAAAACCCTCGTTGGAAAGCTTCCAAGAGGCTTTGAAATACGCCGCGTGGTCTCCCGCCAACGGTTTTTATGCCACCCTAACCTACCAACCCGGGAAGAATACCTGGCCCATAGTGGGGGCAACTTGGGCATTGTTGCCCGCTGAAAAGAAAGAGAAAAACGCCTCCGTTATGGAATTTTTCAACTGGGGTTATACCTTCGGCGACAATATTGCTAAAAAACTTTACTACGCTCCTTTGCCCGAAAAAGTTAAAGAAGAAGTTAGACAAATGTGGGTCAACTATTTAGGTTGGTAAGAACTACGAAAGCAAAACTTTTACAAAGCGATTTATTATTTCTTCGATAAATTCCCTTCTTTCTATTTTTTCCAACCAATTTTGGGGGATAGATTTAAGACCGTAATAGGTTCCCGCTATTGAGCCGGCCACCGCCCCCACCGTGTCGGCATCGTCCCCCAGATAAACCAACCTTTTTAAAATTTCCTCAAAAGAGTTAAATTTCATAAAACCCCACAGGGCGGCTTCCAAAGTGTGAACCACATAGCCGGAGGTTTTTATATTTTCTTCCTCCAATTGCAGGATTTCGCCCGATAAAATCCTTCGGTAGTGTTTCAGTTCTTTTTTAAATCTTTCATCGGAGGAATAAAAATCTTGAACCTCCTTTAGGGTTTTTTCGTAGGCTTCTTTTTTGGGAAGCCCATCAAGGATATTCCATATAAAGAAGGAATAAATACCGCACCCCAACATACTCCTCGGGTGGGCGTGGGTTATGGCCGAAACTTGGTGAATAAAGTTTAACTTCTCCCTAAGGTCGGTTATTTTAAAGTAAGCCCAATAGGTGGCGGGTAAAATTCTCATAAGGGAGCCGTTTCCGTTATCCCAATCGCCCTTAAGCCCCGATGAAAGGGGGTCTAACCCTGCCCTCAGGTTTTCAATGGCTATTGTGGTGGTTCTACCTTCGTCAAATGCGTAACCCGTTGGGGTATAGGCCCCTTCGTAGAACCACCGAACAAAATTTTCGGCAATTTTCTCTAAAGATGGGCCATAGTTAGCCAATGCGTCGGCGGTTGCCAGCGTTAGGGAACTATCGTCGCTCCATAGACCCGAAACCATTTGCACCTTTTCGGGGGAAGGAATTTCTTCTTTTACCCTTTGACGGTCTTTAAACTGTAGGGGAAAACCTAAAGAGTCCCCTACTATAACCCCCCATAGGCCTCCTTTTAATCTTTCTTGAAGCTCCATAGGTTTAAAGATAAGTTCTTTTAGTGTTTGCCAATTAAATGGTTTAATTAAAAGGAAAATGGGACCTCAAAGGGAAAATAAACTAACTTACCCCGGCGGTAAGATGAAATTTTCTAACCCCGTCGGGGAACAAATTAAAGAAAACGTCCAACAAAAGGAAGCGTTAATAAAGGAAATTATTGAAAAACTGAAAAAGAAGGGTTTAAAAATAACCGCCGCAAGGGTTAAAGTTATCGAATATCTCCTTCAATACGGAAAACACTTTGAAATAGAAACTTTGGTGGATTGGATAAGGGAAAGATGCAAAGGCAAACAGGAGTTGGAAAAAGTCTGTCCTTCCCGCCCTACGGTTTACCGAACCATTAAGCTCCTTGAAGAATTGGGCTATGTCAAACCTATCTTTAAACAAAACAACCGAACAATTTACGAGCTAACCCCCTTAGGGGAAGAGCACTATCATCTAATGTGCGTTAAGTGCGGGAAATTGGTTGAATTTGAAAACCCCCGACTGGGAAAGGAAATTAGGGATATAGCCCTTTCGCAGGGTTTTAGATATTTGAACCACAATTTGGAAGTTTTGGGCATTTGCCCCCAATGTCAGGAAGAAGAGAAAGAGAAGCAAAATTAACCTTCCAGCAGCGAAATTATGGAATTTATTCTTTCCAACTGGAGCTTTAATTCCTCGTAAATCCTTCTTTCCTTTTCTACCACCGCTTTGGGAGCCCTTTCGAGGAATTTAGGGTTATTAAGTTTGGCCTCCACCCTTTTGAGTTCCTTGAGAAGTTTTTCTTTCTTTTTCCTTTGGGCGGCGAGGGTTTCGGCTATATTTATTACCCCTTCAATGGAGATGAAAATTTTTCCTCCTTTAATTGGTATAGCCAAACTATTTTGGGGTCGCTCTTGGGTGGGCTCTAAAGTTTCCAACTTCGCCAAGGATAGGATTTTTCCTTTGAATTCCTCTATGAGGGCATTGGTTAAACTGTCCCCTTGGTAGAAAGCTTTAAGTCTAACCTTAGGAGGAATTTCTAACATATTCCTGAAGTTCCTAATGGCGGTGATTATTTCTTTCACATGTTCAATTTGTTGGCGAACCGTTTCAAACGCCTTTAGGTTTTCCTGATATTTTGGAAACTCCGCGAGGGAAATAGATTTTTTATCCTTCGTAGGTAGATAATCCCAAATTTCCTCGGTTATGTAGGGCATAAAGGGGTGCAACAACTTTAGGGCTTTATCCAAAACATAAACCAAGGTGTTTAGGGCTGTTTCCTTATCTTGTTGGGAACCTTTATAAATCCTCTCTTTGGTGAATTCTATATACCAATCACAGAATTGGTCCCAGAAAAAGTCGTAGAGGGCTTGGGCGCTTTTGGAATAGTTAAATGTATCCAGACCTTCCCTAACTGTTTTAACAGTTTCGTTAAGGGTGGCCAAAATCCATTTATCCTCGGTTTTCAAATCGGTCTTTAGGGGGTCTTTTACTTGAAAATTTTCGGGAAGGTTCATAAGAATGTAGCGGGAGGCGTTCCATATTTTGTTGGCAAAGTGTTTGTAGCCTTCTACACGGCTTTCATCAAATTTAATGTCCGAACCGGGGGTGGTTTGTATAGCTAAGCTAAACCTCAAGGCGTCGGTGCCGTATTTTGCAATCATATCCAACGGGTCAACCACATTGCCCTTTGTTTTGGACATTTTATTTCCTTCTTTGTCCCTAACCAGACCGTGGATATAAACGGTTTTAAAGGGCTCGGCCTCCATATTGTACATGCCCATAAGCACCATACGGGCAACCCAGAAAAAGATGATGTCGAAACCTGTAACCAGCAGGTCGGTGGGATAGAGCCTATAAAGGTCGCTCTCGATAACTTTCTGGAGTTTATTCCTGTCCATGAGGTGTTATTTATATAAGTTCTGGCCTTTGGTGGGCTATCTAAACTTTGAAACCTATCCTTGTTTAAGGAAAAAATATTCCGAAGCTTTTTAAAATCTCTACCCTCTAATGATAGCTTTACTTCAAAGGGTAACCCAATCGTGGGTTGAGGTGGAAGGGAAAACCGTCGGAAGGATAGGTAAAGGAATAAACATCCTCTTAGGGGTGGAAAAGGGAGATACAGAAGAGGACATAGAACTTTTAGTAAAAAAAATTTTGGGGTTAAGAATTTTTCCTTCCGAAGATGGGAAAAAGGAATTTGACCGTTCGGTGGTAGATATAAAGGGGGAACTTTTGGTGGTTTCACAGTTTACTTTACCAGCCTCTCTAAGGAAAGGAAGAAGACCCTCCTTCGAAAGGGCTATGGAACCTTCCCAAGCGAAGGAGCTTTATGAAAAGTTCGTCCAAAGGTTGAAAGAAGAAAGTTCCCTCAAGGTGGAAACGGGAATTTTTGGTGCCGATATGAAGGTTTTTATAGAAAATGACGGGCCGGTTACTTTTATCCTACGGTCGGAAGATTTGAAGAAAAGCAGAAAAGGTTAAAGAAATCAAACGGTTTCCTTCCAAAGGATATAATCCCAATCCTCCCGCGGGCGGGTTACCTTATAGCTTCCGTTTTCTACTATAACTTCCGCCGCGCGGGGTCTCATATTGTAGTGGGAAGACATTACAAAGCCGTAGGCTCCGGCGCTCAATATAGCCAAATAATCTTTACGGTTAACTTTGCAGATAGTGCGGTTTTCACCCAAAATATCGCCAGTTTCGCAAATAGGGCCCACTATATCGCATGTGATTTTTTCGGGATTTTCTTTAACAGCCACTATATGGTGGTAGGAACCATACATGGCGGGCCTGAGCAAATCGTTAAAGCCGGCGTCCACTATTACAAATTTTTTATCGTCCTTATCTTTTAGAAATTGAACCTGCGTAATTAAAATGCCTCCGTTTCCTGCTATAGAACGCCCGGGCTCTAAAATTAATTGAACGTCCAAATCCTTAACTATCGGTAAAACTATATCGGCCAAATCTTTGGGGGTGGGAACTTTGTCTTCGGGTTTGTATTTAATTCCCAACCCTCCGCCGATGTCGAGGTATTTGATATTTATGCCTTCCTTTTTGAGTTTTTGGTAGAGGTCGGCAACCTTTTGAACAGCTTCTTCAAAAGGCGATAGGTCTAAAAGCTGCGAGCCTATATGGCAGTGAATACCTACCACCTCTATGTTTGGTAATTTTGCCGCCCATTTGTAAACTTCAAAGGCTTTTTTGATGTCTATACCGAATTTAGATTTTTTCATTCCCGTGGCTATTTTGGGGTGGGTTTTGGGGTCAACGTCGGGGTTTACCCTTATAGCTATGCGGGCTTTTTTGCCCATGGAGCCGGCCAATTCATTTAGAACCTCAATTTCCATTTCGCTTTCGGCGTTGAACATTAATATGTCCTGCTCAAGGGCATACCTTAGTTCTTCGTCGGTTTTACCTACTCCGGCATAGACTATTTTGTCGGCGGGAATACCCCCCTTTATAGCCCTGTAAATTTCCCCTCCCGAAACGGTATCGGCACCGCATCCCTCTTGGGCGGCTATATTTATTACCCCGAGGTTAAAGTTTGCCTTTACAGCGTAAGCAATTAAAGCATCTTTAAAGGCCTCTTTGTAGGCCCTTATTTGGTCGCGAATATGATTAGCGGAATAAACATATAGGGGTGTTCCCAACTCCTTGGCCAGCTCCTGAAGGTTTACACCGTCAAAATACAAAACCCCATCTTTGTATTCTAAATAGGGGGAATATTCCTTTAGAAGTTCATTGCTTCCCATAATGGGGTTTTTTATTTTCCACACCTTATTTGATTGACAAGATATAACACTACAAAGAGAAGTGTTAGAAATCAAACTTCTCCTAAATATTTTAAAATTTCCCTCCATAGTGATAGGGGCGGTAGGTTTTATAAAAACCCCCTTGACGGGGTCAAAATTAAATTACAACCAAAGGGTGGATAATGTTTCTTCCCCCTTTGGGATATGGCTAAATCAAATCCTAAATAGTGAAACCAATGAAACGCTCCCCGAGGTGGAAAATTCCAAACCTTCCGATTGGGGAGCTTTTTTAATTTTCCTTTTGGAGGAAACTCAGCAAAGTTTAGAAAACCCAAAAGGGAACTTAGTCGATGCTATCAAAAAAGGAAATAAGATTGACTTTATCCTAAAAGAGGTAAAAAGTTTTAAAAGCCTGCTATTGGAATCTTTTCTTCAAAAGTTGGAACAAGAAAGGAAATTTCAAAACATAGAACTACCCAAAATAAGTTTGCTCAAAAAGTTAGAGCTTATTCTACCCAATAAAGGTATTCATATGCAAACCTACAAGCGAAATTATGAAAAATTCATTCCTTACGGTGGACAAAAAATACCAAACCAACATAGGGAAGTTAAACCAACCCCCTCGGCCGAGAAAATAGCAAAAATCTCCCGCGTTCCTCAAAATTTAGAAAACCATACAAAGGTCTTTCGATTAAAAATACCCCTGGATAGGGATACCGTATTGTTAATAAAAGCTACAAAACACCACTTTAACGCCGTAATAAAAACCAACGGCGAAAACTTTAACCTACTCCAGGCCGGATTACAAACGTTGGCCGAAAGTATAGTTAACTTAGGATTTACCTCGGCAAGCATCAGTTTACAGGCGGCAACAATATACAACAACCCGCAAGCAAATAGGAGGTTGGCGTCAAACAAAAATAATATCGACGCAGACTACGATAATAATAGAGGTAAAAATGGAGAACCCCACCCGCTCAAAGATAGCAAAAATCCTTTCGGCCCTTTGTTTTGCGGCGGCTCCCTTTCTTTCTTTCTCTAACAATTCAACTTTAAATAAACCTCCCCAAGAAAATAAAACAACCGTAGCAGTTCAAAAAAAGGATACAGAAAAAATACCTCCCGAAATAGAAAAAGTTATTTACCAAATAGAGGCTAACGATTTTTTAGGTGCCAAAAAGGTAGCCGACTTTCTTTGGAAAAATTCAACCGATGAAAGGGTTAAAGAGTTAGCCTATATCCTCTATTGGGAAGCTTCGGGTTTTTACCATTACCACAAAGGGGAATTTAACAAAATCCTCGACGACATAGGGGGACTAAACCTCTACTGGGGTTTTTTCAAAAAAAACCGCCATTATGAGGACTGGTATTACACCACCCTGGGAAGGTTATACACCCTAATATCCCAATACCGCCGTGCGGTTATTTTTTTTATAGAAGCCTACAAAAGGAAACCGACTATAAACCGTTGGTTGGACATAATTTACGCAACCGAATTCACCTATTACAACGAATTGGAACCCTACTATGACTATTCCTTAATAAAGAAACTCCTCGACAGGGTGGACGAAAAAAAACTTACCACCCCCGAAGAGAAAGCTCTCTACCAATTTGAGGTCGGTTTTTACTATCTCCTTATAAAGGACTATAAAAAAGCGTTGGAATATTTCCAAAAAGCTTTTAAAACCGACCTCTTTTATTTACGCAAAGGGCGGGTGGACTTCTTTATGGGCCGAGCCTTAGAAGGGGTGGGGAAACTTAAAGATGCCCTTTTTTACTACCAATTGGCTCTAAAGTATGTAAACCATCCCATTTGGCAGAAAAAAGTGCTCTACCATCTCTTCTTTGTTTCCGCCCGTTTGGGAGATTACAACGCCGCCAACAGCTACTTTGCCGGTTTGCTTCAGTTGGGCAATTTGATATCCGACCCCTATTTGCAGGATGCTTTTGTTCGGGTCTGGCTGATAAGAAACTTCTTTCCCTACTTCTATTGGAGACCTTTCTATGACTACTACATGGCCAAGATTATGTGGCTTAACCTCAACCGCCCGCGGGGAAAAATAGCCTTTGCCTACTTTTTATGGGAATTTGCCAAAACAGGCTACCTTAACGAAGACTTTTTAACAGCCTGGAGCATACTGCAAAGGTTCAATCCTCCTCCCGAACTAAGGAATATTTACAAAGAAGTTCTAAACCTATTGAAGGACAGATTTGATTTAGCAACCCTCCACAGTTTGGAAATCCTTTATCAAACCAACCCCAAGCTGTTTGAAAAATTTTTTGACGGTTTGGGGTATTTAAAACTGGCCTATTACTACCTTTATTTGGGTAAGTTTAAGTTAAGCAAACAATTTGTGGACAAAGTTCAAGTTCCCTCCGATACAAAATACTTCGTCGAAGGGGTATTGGAGGCTATAAAAGGAAACCCCTACCTGTTGGAAATTTACTATCCCGACATAAAGAACAAAAAATGGAAAACCGAAGCCCTATTTTGGTTAGGTTGGGGTTATGTATTAAACCGCCGTTGGGATTTAGGTTCCCTCTATTGGGAGCTCTTTGTTAATAGGTCTAAAGAATATAAAAACCTTCTGTTGGAAAGATTATTCGCCTCCTACTACTTGGCGGGGCATTACTACAGAAAACAATTTTTGGAAAAAGCTCTCAAATACTATTCCCTAACCTGGGAAATATTAAAAACCTTCCCCGACTACCGAGGGCTAAAAAGGTTTGTTATTCTCCAGTTGGTAAAACTTAAAAAAGAGCTAAACCAAAAGGTAGATTGGAAGGAATTTGAAAAGGTCGACCCCCAATGGGTTGAATTTTTAAAGTCCGTCCTTTGAAATTTCTTTTTTTATTTTCCTCCAAGGGCTTGAATACCATATACCTCCCATGATTCCCAGATACACCCGCCCCCAAATGGGGAAAATATGGAGCGAAGTTAACAAATTCCAAAAATGGTTGGATGTAGAAATAGCCGTTTGCGAAGCGTGGGCCGAGTTGGGAAAAATCCCCAAAGAAGCGGTAGAAAAAATAAAGCAAAGAACCTATATAGATGAAAAAGTTGTAGATAGAATAAAGGAAATAGAAAAGGTCTATAAACATGATGTGTTGGCCTTTGTTACAGCGGTAAAGGAGCTGGCAGGCGAAGAAGGTAAATATATCCACCTAGGCTTAACCTCCTCCGACGTTATAGATACCGCCCTGGCCCTCCTTATGAGGGAAGCCTTAGAGCTACTTATAGAGGACGTTAAAAAGCTGTTGGAAGTTCTAAAGAAAAAGGCTTTGGAGCACAAAGACACCGTAATGATAGGTCGAACCCACGGAGTGCACGCCGAGCCGATGACATTGGGCTTGAAGTTCGCCCTATGGTATGAGGAAATGAAAAGAAACCTCGAAAGGCTCCAAAGGGCTAAAGAAATAGTTTCCTACGGAAAAATAAGCGGTGCGGTGGGAACCTATTCCAATGTTCCTCCAGAGGTAGAAAAAATAGCTCTTTCCAAACTGGGGTTAAAAATAGAACCCGTATCTAACCAAGTTGTTCAAAGAGATAGGCACGCCGAGTTTGTTTGGGCTACCGCCGTAACCGCCTCTTCCTTGGAAAAATTTGCCACCGAAATTAGACATCTCCAACGCACCGAGGTTTTGGAAGCCCAAGAGCCCTTTACCAAAGGCCAGCGTGGAAGCTCCGCTATGCCCCACAAGAAGAACCCGATTCACAGCGAGAGAATAACCGGTTTAGCAAGGTATGTTAGAAGCAACCTTATACCAGCGTTGGAAAATATAGCCCTATGGCACGAAAGGGATATTTCCCACTCTTCGGTGGAAAGGATTATCTTGCCCGACAACTCTATTGCGTTGGATTACATGCTGAACCTCTTTAAGGAAATTATGGAGGGCTTGGTTGTCTACCCCGAAAACATGAAACGCAATATGGAGCTGTCCAAGGGGCTATATTTCTCCTCCAAGGTTTTGGCCAAACTACAGGAAAAAGGTCTCGACAGGGACAAAGCCTACGAAATGGTTCAACGCTGTGCAATGCGTGCTTGGGAAGAAAAAGACCTCGATTTCAAAACCGCCCTCCTTCAAGACCCCGAGGTTACCAAATACCTTTCTAAGGAGGAGCTGGACCAAATTTTCAATGTGGAGGAATTTATAAAAAATCGTGATGTTATCTTTGAAAGGGTTTTTGGAAAGGAAGCCCTAAAAGGTTAAAAGGAAAGTCAAGTTTTAAATAAGAATAACCTCAATAGGTTCACCCTTTTTAATTTCTTTAACCCCTTCGTAAACAATACCCAAGCCGTTGGCAAAGCTCATAGAGAGAATATCGCCCGAGGAAACATTCTTGTAGGGGGTGGCGTAAATTTGGCCGTCTTCGCCGAAGTTAACTTTAACCCTTATAAATTCCCTTCTTTTTGCTCCGCGGCGTTTGAAATCTTGGGTTAATATTGCTTTAACCTTAGGTTTGAAAAGGTCTTTTGCTCCCATTAACTTCCGCATAGCGGGATAGACCAGCAGGTAAAAGTTAACAAGAGCCGAAACAGGATTGCCGGGCAGACCGAAAAACAAACGGCGGCCATTGTCGTAAGTTCCGAACAAGGTAGGTTTACCCGGTTTAACCCTTGCACGGTGGAATTTTATATCTATACCCAATTCTTTAACTAAAAATTGGATATAGTCTTTTTCTCCCATAGAAACCCCGCCGGTGGTTATGTAAATATCGAAATCGTGCAAGGTTTGGGCTAAATACTCTTTCATCGAATGGTAGTCGTCCTCTATATGCCCCATGTTGGTGGCTATACCGCCCGACTGATTAACGGCGGCTTCCAGTTCGTAGCTGTTGGTGTTATAAATTTGCCCCGGCTTTAGAAGTGGTTGTCTGGGTTCGATAAGTTCGCTACCTGTTGCCAAAATTCCCACCGTGGGCCTACGGGCAACCTGCAGATAGGTATAACCAAAGTTGGCCAAAGCACCTATGTCGCCGGGGGTTATTTCCTTGCCCTCTTCCAAAATGATTTCCCCTAAGGAAGCGTATTCGCCCGCTTTGCGTATATTTGCCCCCTCCTCCACGGGGTGGAATATTAAAACCTTATCCCCTTCAACTTTCGTTTTTTCTATTTCTATAACCGCATCGGCACCGGGAGGAATTGGCGCCCCGGTAAAGATTTTGTAAGCCGACCCCGACGGGAGCTCTTCCTCTACAAATTCGCCCGCTGAAATTTCTCCGATTATTTTTAGCTCCACAGGGTTGTTTTCTGTGGTCTTTAAAGTGTCGGAACTTCTAATGGCAAAACCGTCCATAGCGGAGTAATCCCATATGGGATAGTTAAAGGTTGCCTTTATGTTTTCTCTTAAAATCCTTCCCACCGCTTGGGATAAAGGAACTCTCTCCACCTCGGTCTTTCTTTTTATAGAGCCCAGTATGTGGTTTAAAACTTCCTCAAAGGGAACTAATTGAAATTCCATGTAGGGTTTATTTTGAATTTTTTTTTCTTATTTTGGAGCATTAAAAAATCTCTTAAAAACCGTATTTAGATTTCTTTAATGGAATTTGTGCTTTTGGTCAGTTTATTCCTCCTTGTAATAGGTATTTTCGAACTTTACCCAATAAAGGTTTTAAAAGTTGAAAGTTGCCCCCCATTGGAAGAAAAAAATCTTTCTCCTCAAAAAGGGCAAAAAAGCTTTGTTGTTCACGTCCACAGTTGTTTTTCCTACGACAGTTTGGGAAAACCAGAGCAGATAGAATATTCCGCCCAAAAGTTAGGAATAAGGGCAGTTTTTGTTACCGACCACGATAACGATTTAATAAGGTTTGTTCCCTCCTCCCTAATAAGGGCAGGTAAAGAATTCCAACATCCCCAATATGGGAGACTTTTAACCCTTCCCCTAAAAGGTAAAACCTTGTATGTAATAGCCCACCCCAACAATAGAAAAAAACCTCTATACCAATGGAGGGGAAACTATAAGCCTGATTTCCTCTACGAGCTAATAGACCTAAAGGACGTTATTACCGAAGCCCCCAAAATGTTAAAGGTTTATTTTTTACTCCGTTCGTTGGTTTTGTATCCCTTTAAAGGTTTTCGGGTGGGGGATTATTTTCCTAAGTTAATCCCCATAAAGGATTGGGTAAAAATCTACCTCCAAAGGACCAAAGGAGAATTAAAAACCATAGGAGGATTGGACCACCATATTAAATTCTCCTTTTGGGAAAAAGCCAAAAAAAATTTCTCATTTCCACCCTACGAGGTAAGTTTTTACATTCTTCAAAACCGAACTTGGGAAGAAGATTTGGACCAAGCCCTTTTGGAAGGGAAATTTTACCTTTCCCTTTGCGGGTTCTCCCTATATGTTCAAGGAAAGGAAATAAAAACTTGCCACCCTAAGGTTATTTTTGAACACTACACCACAGACGGGAAGGTTTTTTATACCGAAAGGGGTTGCATAGAGAGTAATAAAACCCGCTTTGTGGTGGTTTATAAATACCTTTTTAGGTTGGGAAATATCTATTTTGGTCTCCAACCGATGGCGGTAATTGATTCTTTCCTTTTGGAGGATTGATTTATTTTCTTCCCGCCGCGGGACAATTTTTTCTATGGCTTCCCGCTTAGGTGTGTTTAAAGAAAGTTTGGCCTCGGCAGTTGCTATTTTGGTTAGTAGGGTTTTGGGGCTTGTCAGGGAAATTCTTACTGCTACCTTTTTTGGGGCAGATAAATTTACCGATGCCTTTTTCTTGGCTTGGAAAATTCCCAATGTCTTCCGTCGGGTTTTGGGAGAGGGGGCTTTTAACCCTGTAATGCAGCCTCTGCTGGCAGAAGATAGCGATGGGAGCTTTAGGGGAAGTTTACTTTTTTATACAGCTTTGGTATCTTTGGCGGTGGCTTTGGTGCTTTGGGCGCTTGCTCCTTTTTTAATAGCTTTACTCTCCCCCGAAGGGGATAGGGAATTTTTTCAAACAGCAACAACTTTTTTGCGCTATTTGGCCTTTTATGTTTTCTTTGCTTCGCTGAACGCCTACTTTATGGGTTTGTTGCAGTTCGAAGGTGGTAGCCTCAGAAGATTTTTTTCTTACCTCTCGCAGGCTGTTTTTAATCTTACCGTTGTTGGGTTTGTTTTGTTTTACCATTCCCTTTTAGGTATTTGGAGCTTGGTTTACGGAACCCTCTTAGGAGGATGTTTGCAGGTCTTGACCATCTGGGGGTTTGCTAAGTATACAAATACAAAAGTTGGTTTTTCGTTTTCTTTTTCCCCCAAGGTTGGAGAATTTTTTAAAAATTTGGTTCCCAACTTGGGGAGTTTGGGGATAGGTCAAATTTCCACCGTGGCGGAGGCTTTTTTTGCCACCCACGCGGGTGTTGGCGTTCTATCCAACCTTTACTATGCCTATAGGCTTTTCCAATTGCCCGCCTCTTTGGTGGGGGTGGCGGTGGCTAATACCGTTCTTTCCAAAATGGCAAGAAATTCTTCTTCCTTCAAAGGAGAAAGCTGGGATTATCTCCTTAGGGGTGTGGAAATAGGTTTATTGCTTTCCGTCCCCGCCTTTTTAGGCCTTTTTATATTGGCCTTCCCTATTGTGGAGGTTATTTATAAGCACGGTGTTTTTGAAAACCAAGATGCCCAAAAGGTGGCTTTATTTATACAACTTTACTCTTTGGGTTTGATTCCCTATGTCCTATATAGGGTTTTGTTGAATAAGCTCTTTACAAAAAAATCCTACCGTAGGGCTTTTTTTTATTCCCTAGTTTGGTTTTTTGTTGAAGTTATCCTTTCGGCGGTGGGGATTTTTATTTTCCACCTCGGGGGGTGGGTTATAGCCCTTTCTTCCTCCTTGGCTGTTTGGTTAACTTTATTTTTATTCCTTTTAAGGGAAAAGGTTTTAAGTTTAGTTTGGAACGCTTTTTGGAGGCTTAAATATATTGTCCCTCTTTGGGTTTTGATGGTTTTTTATCTCCTTATGTTGGAACATTTTTTGGGAAATCCTTATTTGGTGGTTTTTGTTGCTATAGCTACCGTTGGGGTTCCTTATTTGGTTTTCCTTAAAAGGGTTGTTTTGTGAACACTATATTAGTTCTTAAATTTTTGTTTCCTTTGTTTGGACGAAACTTTGAAATCTCTTTTGGGTTGTTTTTATTTTTTTAACCACCGGTGGGCTTTCTGTTTCTTTTTTTTCCTTAAAGGGGTTTTTATATATAGAACTTTAATAGGTGCAAGATGAACAAAGGAACTTGTAGGTTGCATCTTGCTATCAAATTAAAAAATTGTCAGGAGGAATAATAATGACTGCGGAAACTTTTGGTTTAATAGTCGCTGTTCTTGTAACTCTTGGTATGGCTATTACGGTTTTATGGGCCATTCTAAAAGCTTTTAAAGAAACTCAATAAATCCCTTCTTGGTTCTTAATTTTTTTTGTTTCCTTTCTATGGACAAAATTTTTAAACCTCTTATGGGTTGTTTTTATTTTTTTAACCACCGGTTGGATTTCAAAGGGGTTAAGACAAACTTCTAACAATAGAAACTTACGCCAGACTTTTTTGATTATTAATCTTTATGTAGTAAATAACATAATAAGTTTATACTGAAACCTTGAGTATGGCTCCAGCCAAGAAACTATTTAATTACCGAGTGGTAGCCGACAACGGAGTGCTGATTTTAAAGATTTTCAAGATAGAACCTGACGCAAAAAGGCCCTGCGGATACCACTACAGTCTTGTCTACATCCCTTTTTGGGTTGAAGACAAACACCTAAAACAGAACTATTTACGCTATGATAACGCTCACGACGGGCCGCACAAACACAAAAGGGGGAAAAGACTACCCTATTCTTTTACGGAACCCAAAAAGCTCCTATTAGATTTTCTTTTGGAGCTTATGGAAATGTTAAAAGAAGATAACCAACCTTTTGAAGAAATTTCGGAACTTCTAGAAGAACTTAAGGAGGTTGAAATATGAGGGTTTTAACCATAAAGGTTGAAGAACCTAAAAAGGTTGCAAGAAGACTTTTAAAAACTTTGGGAAGAGCTACCCATGGAAAACCCATTGAAGGAGAGAATACACTAACCTTTACCTCGGTTGAAAAACTCTTTAAAACCTTAACCCCCGCCCGTTGGGAAATTGTTAAAGCACTCCAAACAAAGGAATTTCAATCCATAAGAGAACTGGCAAGGTATTTAAAGAAGGACTATGCCAATGTATGGAGAGACCTCCAAATTCTAAACGACTTGGGGATTGTGGAAATTGAAAAAACCGATAAAGGGCATAGGGTCTATGTTCCCTACGATAGGGTTGTTTTGGAATTTCCTAAAACGGTTGAGGTTTAAAGTTTATTCCAACTGATAGTTCCTCTTTAAATTTTCCTGAAATGGGTTTTAAAAGATTTTCCTTTTTAGGACGAAAAAAATTGAAAGAAAGAACTTAAGAAGGAAGAAAATTATCTCATGAGCTGGGTAACGAGCTGGTTGATTTGGTTGTTTTGGGCCAAGGCGGCAACGTTAGCTTGGAGAACAACGTTCATTTTGTTCATTTCTGCGAAGGCTTTAGCATAGTCTACGTCTCTTAGGTTGGATTCCACCTCGTGCATTTGGTCCATTTTGTATTGTTGGTTTTCTACGAGGTTTTGGAGCATTTCTTCAGTTTGTCCAAGGAATGTTTGGAGTTTTCTAACTGCTTTTAGGGCTTTTTCTACTTCTGCTAAAGAAGTTTCCACTCCTTGCTGTGTTGCAGTAGAGAAAGACATTGCAGTTACGGAGTTGCTAACTAATTGAACGTTATAAACAGTTTCTGCACCTATTCCTACAGTTATACCACCCTTATAAGGAGCATTAAATTGAATTGTTATATTTTGGTTAATTTTGAATACTGCTGTATTGGTTGTTGTTGTATAAGTTTGTATATTAGCGTTTCCAATTACCATATATTCATCGTGGTTTCCACCGTAATTTAGAACGTGGACGGTATCACCCAAAATATTAGAGTTGTATACAGTAGGTGCTCCGATTGCTACTGCGGTCTCAGTATTCTTTTGGGCGGTATCACCATATCTAGTTGTATAAACTAAAGTTTTAATTTGTGCTAAGTAACCTTTAATGGTTTCCAAAGCGTTTTGTCTTGCTCCCTCATCGTTAACGTCGGCGATTTCAACTAGGGTTTCTTTAACTTTTACAAGCAAGTCGTAGATTTTAGAAGCAGCTTCTTCGGATTCCCTTACAGCAGCGAGAGCCTGCTTTAGGTTGGAAATACCTTTGTTTAGACCGGTTTGAACTTCTTTAGCTTGGTCGGCGATATAGAGGTCGTTAGTTCCGTCGGAAGCTCTTACCAATCTTAGACCGGTAGATAGTTGTTCTTGTAGGTGGGAAACTTTTTGTTTGTTCCAGTCAAGATACATTAGGTCCCTGTTGGCATCTACGTTTCCAATAATTTTGAATGCCATCTTTCTACCCCCCTTTTGAGGTTTCTACTTTTTTATATCGGAACCTTTTTCGGTTTTTTTAATTTAGGAAACCTTTTTAGGAAAGGGTAGGGTTGTTAAACTACCCACGGATTAAAGTTTTTAAGAAACCTCTTTTGAAGGAAAGAAGAAAAAGTTATACCTTTAAGGGGTTTAACCTTTTAACAACTTAACAAGGGTAAACACCAGCCCCACTATGAAAGTGGCCTGCCCGATGAACAAAGCTATCATCCACTTTAGGAGTTCGTTTTTGACTGCATGAATTTCAGCTTTTAATTCTCCTCTAACTTGTTCTATTTTGGTTTCTAGTTCTCTCCTAACCTCCTCAATTTTTGTTTCTAGTTCTCTCCTAACCTGCTGGATTTCTGCTTTTAGCTCTCCTCTAACTTGTTCTATTTTGGTTTCTAGTTCTCTCCTAACCTGTTGTATTTCTGCTTTCAGTTCTCCTCTAACTTGTTCTATTTCCGCTTTTAGCTCTCCTCGGACTTGTTCTATCTGTGCTTGAAGTTCTCCTCGGCACTGTTCTATTAATGCCCTTAGGGATTGTTCTGTTAGTTGGAGGTCGTATTTTGTAGCCAATTCTTTAACAAGCTCTTCTTTTAACTTGGTTTTAGCTTCGTAAGTTTTATGCTCTATTAAACTTTCTATAGCTTCGGCTACTATTTTTG
>JAADES010000028.1 GCA_013153315.1 Aquificota bacterium | reverse complement strand
GTCCTTCTATCAAGCAATTTCTACTTAAAGAATCAAAAATGGTCTTTGAAATGATTATTGAACCATCTTCAGAAAAAGTTAAGCCTTTTATTTCTTCCAATAAGAATATTTTCTTGGAAGTGTATTGCTTACGAAAGCAATATTCCAATATTCTCAAAAACCCATAAACCGAAAGGTTGTAAAACCAGTTAGAGGGAACTAATCTGAGAACTGTATCGCCCATCACTTATAAAGTAACGCAATACCCCAAAAAATTTGGACGGTCAAAAAATCTTAATAATTTCGTTAGACTTATCTTGAAATGCGTTTCTCCGTAAAACTAAAACTTCCCAAACCGGAAATCCCCGTTTACTACCGAACTGCATTTGTTTCCTACATCAAAAAACTCCTTGAGAGAACTCCCTATTTTGACCTCTACTACACAAGAAAATTTCCCAAACCATTCACCTTTGCGGTTTATCTACCTATAAAGACCATTGAAGGAAACAAAATTCTTTTAAAAACAGACCCGAATAAGGAAGTTTTTATAACTTGGAACGTAAGTTTTGCAGACCCCAAACTCTCCGTGACCTTTGTATCGGAGCTGTTAAAAAAACGAAAACACAACTGGAGGAATGAAATTGAGTTTAACTTAATTGATGTCAAACCTCTGGCGGAAAAGTTTCCTGAGGGAACAACGAAAGTGGTTTTTAAAACACTGTCACCTATCCACCTTAAAGATAAAAATGGAAAAGTTATTGAACCTACCCGGCAGGATTTTGAAGAAGAATTTAACAAAGTCCAAAAGAAAATTTTTGAAACCCTCGGTTTTCCCTACTCTTGGGTAAAAATCAAACCCAAAAGGTGCAAAGGCAATGAAAACTATCTTTGTATAAAGAATAGAATCATTAAACTAAAGTTGGACGGTTATAAAAAGGAAACTCAAAAGGAACTATTAAAAATTCCCGCCTTCGAAGGAATTTTTAAAGTTGAAGGTAAGCCCGAAGTTTTAAAACTTCTATATCAAAAAGGGTTAGGGCAGAGAACCGCCGAAGGTTTTGGTATGGTTGATGTGATGGAAACCTTCGAAGGAAAGGGATAAAACCTTTAGCCGGATTATATTTTCCTAACTTATAAATCCCTCCTGAAGGAAGACAATAAAAGACCCATAATGAGGAAAACACCCCTTTATCCCGTTCACAAAAGCTTAAAGGCCAAATTTGTCGAATTTGCAGGCTTCCAAATGCCCATTCAATTTTCTTCCATTTTGGACGAGGCTAAAACCGTCCGCCAAAAGGTGGGAATTTTTGATGTTTCCCATATGGGGAGAATTTTTGTCGAAGGCCCCGACGCGGAGAAATTTTTAAACTATTTAACAACCAACAATGTAGAAAAATTAGAACCCTTCGATGTTCAATACTCTTTAATTCTTAATCCCCGTGGGGGTGTGATTGATGATATTACCGTATACAAGTTTTCCAACCAAAGGTTTATGTTGTGTGTAAATGCCGCAAACAAGGAGGAAGTTTTAAACCACTTAAACCAATACAAGGAAAAATTTAATGTGGAAATAACCGACAAAAGTGAAGAATTAATTCAATTTGCCTTACAGGGGCCTGAAGCCGCCCGACTGTTGGAAAAATATATTCCCGAAGTTTCCAAGCTTAAATATTACACCTTCCTTTCCGACGGCGAGCTTATAGTATCGAGAACTGGCTACACCGGCGAGGACGGTTTCGAGGTTTATATTCCCGCCTCCGAGGGCATAGAGCTTTATAAAAAGCTTATAGCCGAGGGAGCAAAACCCTGCGGATTGGGAGCGCGTGATGTATTACGCATAGAAGCTGGATATCCTCTCTATGGACATGAACTTTCGGCGGAACGTGATCCACGGGAGGCAAACCTATCCAAATTTATAGACCTCAACAAGGACTTTGTAGGTAAAGAAGCCCTCCTTGAGCGGGAACCTAAATATCGTCTCCGTGGGTTGGTTTTAAGTAAAAGACAGATAGCCCGCCAAGGGGACAAAGTATTTATAGGAGAAACACCCATAGGGGAAGTTTCCAGCGGAACCTATTCACCCAATTTGGGAAAGTCGATAGCCCTCTGTTTCCTCAGAAGGGATAACCTACCTAAGGAAGGCCAAACTGTGGAAGTTGAAATTAGAGGAAAAAGAATTCCCGCCACGGTGGTAAAACCGAGGTTTATAAACAACATTCCCAAGGAAATTTTCAAATCCTAAACCCCTTTTTGTTTCTCTTTGTTCTATCCTTCTATTGGAAATGGTAGATTTTCCCCGCGTTGTGATAGATAAAACAATTCCCGACCTAAATGAGGTTTTTGAAAACTTTAATGACCCAACTGCGGGCGGAGTTGTAATCTTCGAAGGTCGTCCGAGAAATGACAACTCTATAGTAGCCCTCTTTTATGAAGCCTACCTTCCTATGGCCCTTAAGGAATTAGAAAAACTAAGAAAGGAAGCTTTAGAGAAATTCCCCGTAAAGGAAATATTTATCTTCCATCGGGTGGGAAAGATTAAGGTCGGAGAAACCTCCTTCAGGGTGGTTGTATTTGCACCCCACCGTAGGGAAGCCTTTGAATGTTGTTCTTGGGTAGTAGACCGGGTAAAAGAAAGGGTTCCCATATGGAAAAAGGAAATCTATCCTTCTTCAGAGGGAGATTGGATTTTAGGAAGTTCCAATTGAAGGTTTTAAAGTAAGGTTTAAAACCTGTAATGGGTTCAAAAGTATATTTTGCGACCGCCACCGCGGGAATAAAACCTTCGGGAAAAAAAGACCTTTTGGTGGTCTATTTTGACCAACCAACCCTTATTTCGGCGGTTTATACCAAAAACCACTTTAAGGCGGCGCCAGTAATTTATTCCCAATCTTTGACCGAAAAATATACCCACTTTAGGGCACTGGTTATAAACAGCGGAAATGCCAACTGCGGGACGGGTGAAGAAGGATTAATTCACGCCCAACAGATGGCCCAAAGGGTAGCCCAAAATTTAAACCTAAAACCCCAAGAGGTATTGGTTTTTTCGACAGGCATAATAGGCGTGCCTCTACCTATAGAAAAAGTTTTAAAAGGGATAGACCAAGCCTGTCAAAATCTGCACCCCCTAACTTGCGATGATAAAGGGGAGACTTGTATTACAGCCTTAAAGGAAGCCGCCGAAGCAATTTCCACCACCGATAGGTTTCCCAAATATGCGGTAGAAGCTGACAGCTGGGGTTTCGGAAAGGGTGCAGGAATGATACACCCCAATATGGCCACAATGCTGGCCTACGTATTTACCGAAGCTAAGCTGGAATTTGAAGATTTAAGAAAAATCCACCAAGAGATTAACGAAAAAACCTTCAATTCAATAACCGTCGATGGCTGCACATCTACAAACGACAGTTTTCTTTTAATAGCCCTTGGAAATAAAGAAATTCCCCTTCGGGAAGTAAAAGAAAAAACTTTTAAAGTAGCCCAATCGATAGCCAAACAAATAGTTGCCGACGGCGAAGGGGCCACAAAGGTGGGCATTATAGAAGTTGTAGGCGCGAAAACAAAGGAAAAAGCCCGAGCCGTTGCCGAAAAAATAGCAACCTCTCTGCTGGTTAAAACCGCCCTCTTCGGCTGCGACCCCAACTGGGGAAGAATAATAGCGGCCGCAGGAAGTGCTTTCGATTACCCCATAGACCCCAACCGCACCGAGGTTTACATAGGTAAATATCTCCTCTTTAAGGAAGGAAAACCTACCAACCAAAACCTTCAAGAGGTTGCCGAATATATGAAACAAAACAAGGAAATTCTAATAAAGGTAAACCTTAACGAGGGAAAAGAAAGTTGGAGATACCTAACTTCGGATTTGACCTACGATTATGTGAAACTAAATGCGGAATATACAACTTAAATTTTTCTTCTTTTGGTATCTTTAGCAAAAACCTTCTAAAGATACCATTTTTTCTTCTATGAACCAAAAAAGGGAATTACCCAAACATTACAACCCTGAAGAGATAGAGAAAAAATGGCGCCAGTTTTGGTTGGAGGAAAAAATTTACCATATAGAAAAACCTAGGAAGGAAAAGAAATTTTCCATAGTATTACCTCCGCCCAACGTAACAGGTTCGCTCCATATGGGCCATGCGTGGAATATAACCCTCCAAGATGTTGCGGCCCGATACAAAAGAATGGAAGGCTACGATGTGGTTTGGGTTCCCGGTTTTGACCATGCCGGTATAGCTACCCAATACGTGGTAGAAAAGCAGCTTAAAGAAGAGGGAAAAACCCGTTTTGACCTCGGCAGAGAGCAAATGCTAAAACGGATTTGGGAATGGGTTCCCGTTTCGAGAAACGCTATAAGAACCCAACTGCAGTATTTGGGCGGTAGCGTCGACTGGGACAGGGAGCGTTTTACTATGGACGAAGGCTTTTCCCGTGCGGTAAGGGAAAACTTCCACCGCCTATATGAAGATGGGCTAATCTATAGGGGTCGCTACATAGTAAACTGGTGTCCCAAAGATAGAACCGCCCTTTCCGACTTAGAGGTGGAATATGAAGAAGAAGAGGGCAAACTTTGGTATATCAAATATCCCGTTGTAGACGAAAACCTAAAAGAGACGGGCGAATATATCACCGTAGCAACAACCCGCCCCGAAACAATGCTGGGAGACACCGCCGTAGCCGTTCACCCCGAAGACCCACGCTATAAGCATTTAATCGGTAAAAAATTAAAACTACCCTTGGTGGAATGGGAACGTAAAGACCTCGACGGCAATACGGTGGACAGGTATATTCCCGTAGTGGCCGACGAGCATGTAAAAATGGACTTCGGAACAGGCGCGGTAAAAATAACCCCCGCCCACGACCCCAACGACTTCGAAATAGGAAAACGCCATAACCTCCCTATGGTTTCGGTAATGGACGAAACCGCCCACATGAACGAAAATGCGGGCGAATACCAAGGATTGGATAGATATGTTGCCCGTAAACAAATCTTGGAAAAACTAAAAGAAGAAGGCCTTTTGGAAAAAGAGGAGGATATAGTTCACCATGTAGGCCACTGCTACCGTTGCAAAACCGTTGTTGAACCTATGGTTTCCCTTCAGTGGTTTGTCAAAACCTCCGATGATAGATTGAGAAAACCCGCCACTGAGGTAGTTGAAAAGGACATTATTAAATTCCTACCCGAATTTTGGAAAAAGCATTACCTCCATTGGATGTATAACCTCCGCGACTGGTGTATATCCCGTCAAATTTGGTGGGGTCACCGCATTCCCGTATGGTATTGCGAGAAGTGCGGTCATATAAACGTCTTTAGCGAAAAAAGTTTTGAAGACAACTTCCAAAAATTGGTTTTCAACATTTACGCCAACCAAAAAATGGAACAAATCTTTTCACCCACCGAGGTTATCGATTACCTAAAACAACCCAACTTTGTTCATCCCGAAATGACCAATGCCGAGTTTTATGAAAAATTTGTATTCCTCGAAAAGTTGGATTTTCTCCACGATGAAAACCTACTAAAGGAGCTGATAGATAAAACCTACCCTAAGGTGGTATTGTTAAAACAACCCAAAGAGGGAACAATAATAGGATTTCCTCCCCATGCAATATATACCCTCTGGGCCAACGGTTGGATACCTGAAGAATTTACCGCTGAAGATGTATATGAAGCTTTTAACCAACACAAGGACTTATTAACCTACCTTTATAACAAGGTTTTAAATGGAATAAAACGCCTTGAGGTTTTTGATAGTGTAGAAACTCTCCAAGAGTGGTTAGAAGCCCATTCGAGCGGCAAAGGTTGTAAAAATAACCGTATCCTTCTCCACAAAAAGGGCGATAAATTTACAGTCATTCCTGAACTGGTGGAAGAAATTAAATATTTCCTCCCCTTAAGTTGTGAAAAATGTGGAAGCTTTTCCCTAAAGTGGGACGAAGATGTTTTAGATACCTGGTTTAGTTCCGCCCTCTGGCCCTTCAGCGTCTTCGGTTGGCCGGAGATAACTAAAGAGGATATAAAAGAGGCGGAGAAATTTATAAAAGAAAACCCTTAAAGAGGTTTATCTTTTCTTTGTCTCTTTTATTATTCCAAACTCTAAAACCTCTTTAGGTAGCTAATATCCTTATATATCTTTCGCAGGAAACAAAATTTTTTCGGGAGGTAGAAAAGTGGCAAACGTATTCGTTTCCGAAATGGATTTTAAACCCGTTTACGAAAATCCCGTCGAAATAGTGGAAAGGAAAGGAACGGGGCACCCCGACACTATTTGTGATAATTTGGCCGAAGAACTTTCGGTGGCTCTATGCAAACTTTACCTTGAAGAGTTCGGATTTGTTCAACACCATAATGTGGATAAAGCCCTATTGGTTGGCGGTGTGGCCGAACCCCGCTTTGGCGGCGGAGAAATAATAACCCCTATAGAAATCTATCTCGTTGGTAGAGCTATTAAGGAAAAAGATGGAAAACCCCTTCCTGTTGATGAGCTGGCGATAGAGGTAGCTAAAGAATGGCTTTCCAAAAACATTAGAAACCTAGACCCTAACAAACATGTAATAATAACCCCCAAAATCCGCCCCGGTAGCAAAGACCTAGTTGAGCTATTTGAAAGGTTTGCCAAAAAAGGTGAAGTTCCCCTGGCTAATGATACCTCCTTTGCGGTTGGTTATGCACCCTTCGACGATTTGGAAAGGGTTGTTTACAAGACCGAGCGTTATCTAAATTCCCCCTCCTTCAAAAAAGAACACCCCTATTTAGGTGAGGACATCAAAGTTATGGGCGTCCGTTTGGGGGACAAAATCCGCTTAACCATAGCCGCCGCCTTTGTAGATAAATACGTTGAAAACGTAGACGACTATCTTCAAAAGAAAGAAATAGTTCGCCAAAAGGCCTTAGAAAACGCCGCAAAATATACCGACAAAGAAGTGGAAATCTTTATTAACACCGCCGACAACCCCGCCGATGGTTCGGTTTATATCACCGTAACAGGAACTTCCTCCGAAGCGGGCGACGACGGGCAGGTCGGTAGAGGAAACCGCCCCAACGGTCTTATAACCCCTTACCGTCCGATGACCCTTGAAGCGGCCGCGGGTAAAAATCCCGTTTCCCACGTCGGAAAAATTTACTCTGCCGTAGCCAACATAATAGCCAACCGTGTAGTAAACGAAATAGAAGATATAGAAGAAGCTTATTGCTATATGGTTTCCCAAATAGGAAAGCCCATTACCGAGCCCCAAGCCTGCGATGTAAAGGTTAGAACCAAAAGGGACATTAAAGGTATTGAAGAAGTTATTAAGAAAATAGCGGAAGAGGAAATAGCTAAAATTCCCGAAATATGGAAAGGTTATGTTGAAAAGAAATTTACGGTAGCTTAATGGGTAAAAATTCCTCAAGTTGTTTCTTTAATTCTTCTGTTTTCTCCTTTAGTTGCTCTTTTACTTTTTCCAACTGCTGTTTTACTTCTGTCTTAGAAGTTTCCCCTTTAAGGGAATTTAGATTTTCCAACAACGCCGAAAAGTTTTTAATTTCTATACTGGGCCTTTCGGTGGTTCCTGTTATAACGAACTCAACTTTAGCAGGTAAATATAAAGCCCCCTCTATGTGGAGCTGTTTGGTTTTCCTGTTAATGGTGCTACCTTTATAAATTTCCATAAAGAGGTTGTTCACTATGTAAAACTTAACCCCTTGGAGGATTATTAAATCCCCTTTTGTTTGGACTGTTCCTACTATTTTGGAAAAAACGGGCTCCGCCAAATCGGGACGGTTTAACAATACCGCCAACTGTTGGAATATAGGGTTATTTTTTACCTTCCAGTTGTAAACAGTAAAGTCGGTCAAAGTTTCGGGATTTTGGGGATTGGAAAAGTTTCCTTTACCCTCCACAATAAATTCGGCGTCGTTGTAAAAGCCTGTGAAATATCCGTGGGCTTTGTAGTCCACATTTTCCAAGGTTTGAACTTCTATAGTAGCCTTGGTATTGTGAATTGTAAACTCTAAAGGAGAAACCTTTCCTTTCTGGTAGGGTAGATTAAAAGCTACCGCTATGTTGGTGGAATTATCTTCCTTCCTTTGAAAGTAAAAATAGAGGTTTTTTATATCCACATTAAGGTAGGGTTTAAAGGTATAAAGCGTCTTAGGTTGAATGTTTATATCGGTTTCCTCCACCGAAAGGAGTTTTCCTTTTTTAAACCCCGGAGGGTTGTCTATTTGTAGTTCCTTTATTTGGTAGTTAAGTAAACTCCAGGAAACCTCTACCTGTTTAACCTCGGCGGGGGCGTTTACGGTCTTTTTTAGGGCAACGTTAAACAACGGGGTGGCGGCTAATTTAATCAAGCCTACATATAAAACCGTAGGTAAAATTACCAGCCAGAAACTTATCCAAAAAAACCACTTGAAGATTTTCATAGGAATTTATTGTCGTTGCTTATTGGAAATTTTTATAAAGGCTTGATTAACATAATTTTAGAAATTAGACAAAATTTAAGGAGGTTGGAGCCATGCAAGGAATTATAGCCGGCATTATAGGAACTATTTGGGTAACCATAGCTGTGGCAATATTGATTATCTCCTTTATGGTGGGTAATGTTATAGCCGCTATCGTGTTCTTAGCGTTGGTGTTCGCTACTCCCTATGTTCTAAGGTTTGCCTGCGATATGTTGGGTTAAACTTTTCGCCTAAAGGAATTCCAATTTAACTTCCCTCTTTCGGAATATTTTTAACTTGTTCCAACAGAAGGTTTTCAATAGCTTTGAATTTTTCCTCATCTTGGGCAGAGGTTTCATGGTCAAAACCCAAAAGGTGGACTATTCCGTGGAGCAAAAGTCTTTTTACTTCCTCGGTGGGACTCCAACCGTAGGTTTTAGCCTGCCTTCGGGCGGTATCGAGGGAAATAACAATATCCCCCAATAGGTTGCAATTTGAACACTCTTTGAGAACTTTTTCCAATTCCTCTTTAGGGGAAAGTTTTGGGTCAAACGCCCTCGAAGGGAAATCTTGAGGAAAAGATAAAACATCGGTGGGTTTATCCTTATTTCTCCATTGTTTGTTCAACTCATGTATATTCCTATCATCGGTAAAAGCTACACTCAATTCCAGATTTGGTTTTCCCAATGCTTCCAACAGAAGGTTTGCAAAATTTTCTACCTCCTTAAGGTTTATATCTTCAAAAGAGACCTCTCCGAGTGTGGTTATATAAACGGGCATAACGTTGATAATTTAGGAAAGAAGCCTAAGAAAAAGGAATTACCATTTAACCTGCATAACGGCCATTATCGTATCCTTATAGTCGGAGTGATATTTATACTGGGGGCCGTCGCCTACAACACTATCGGCCAGGTCATACTTTACATATTTGTAAGCTAAAGAGGTTCTTATGTATTTGTTCCATTTATAGGCTGCACCCAGTAAAACCTGCCAACGGTCGACGGTGTTTATATCTGTTTTATCCCCTTCTAAATCGCTGTCGAAGTTCCAACTTCCATATCTACCAAATAGGGTAATCGGCATATCTATAACCGGTTTTAGGTAAATATCCCCATTTATCGACCAACCCCAGTTATTGTAAGTGGGGTTTGAGTTACCCTCTTCGTGGTCGTATATGTATTGGGCCGCAACTAGGAAATATTGATTTTTATACTCTACAAAGGGTTGGTAAATATGTTTGTTAGGTTCGGTGCCGCTGTTAAATATTTGCGCCGTGTGAAAGGCTAAAGTAACACTTTGGTAGGGATAGAAAGATATTCTTCCTTCGATAGATTTTCCAAAATGTTTATCGTCTTCCAGACCGTGGTAACCTTCTCCGTTGTAAATACCTACAAGGTAATCAAATAATTTTCCATATTTCCCTTTTAGGGCTATACCCAAATCGGCCGACCCTATTAGGTGGGCTCCGTCGGCATCCTCTATAAAGGTTTTTTCTACATCTCTATGCAACCAACCGTGGTGCTCTTCCCAGTCGACCCACGCACGGTGAACCATACCTATCTCGGTGGCAAGCTGAGGGCTGAATGTCCAATTTAGGTAGGCATACTTAAGAAATACACGGTAGTATCCGTCATTATCTTGTCTTACGTCGGTTGTAAGACGGAAATAGTTATCTTTAGAGTTGAAATATTTTCTAACCTCAAAATAAGCACGGCTAACTTTAAATTCTCCCTTGTCGTCTTGATTTATATCGGGGCTGGTTCTTGTATAGTCATAGTGAAGGTAGGCCTTTCCGCTTATTTTAATTTGAGCCAGTTTTTCCAAGCGTTTTAGGGTATTTTCGGGAAGTTTGTTTTGCTCCCTTTCTTTTCTAGCCTCTTGCAAAAGCTCCTGTGCTTCTTGGGGAGTTATGAGTTTTTTCTCTTGGAGGATTTTAACCAACTTTTCAACTACGTCGGCGTGGGCGGGTTGCCAACCGAGGGAAGCTATACCTAAAAGACCGGCAAAGGCTAACTTTTTAATCCCCATTATGGGGTTTATATTTCTTACCTCTTTTCGGTTAAATTTCTGTTAAAGGAAACGGATTGTTTTTTATCCCTTTTAATGGTAAAATGATAAATTTCCACCCCTTGACAAATAAGACGTAAAACCTATATTAGATTTCTGAAGGTTGGGAAGGTTCCTTGAAAAGGAAGGTAGTAGAGTAGGGGGCGACATGGTTTCGACGGGGACAGGTCGGGCCCCGAGGAGCAGGCCGGGTGGCACCCGTAACAGCCGCAGCAACAGCTCCCGAAGCTGAACTCGCTATGGCTGCCTAATTAACGGCAGCCCGTCCTTAGGTGGCTTGCGCCCGGCCGCCTAAGGGCGCCAAACCAGGGCGCTGGGGCCTGCTCTCCCCGTCCGCCGGGAGAGAGGCCGACATTTAGAGGCGGAACCCCCTCGGGGAGTTTGCCGGTGGACGCCCCGAGGGCGGTAGCAAAACACCGGCTAAGCCTGTAGAGCCTCGGAGGCCCGGCGTCTCCGGACGCGGGTTCGATTCCCGCCGCCTCCACTCTTAAACTTTTCGAAGGAAGTTCTCTGTTTTACTTTTTTCCTTCTTATGGAAAAGCTAAAAGCTCTCCTCGATTGGAGAAAATTGGAAAACCAAACCCTTTATGCGGTTTTACTTGCAATTATCCTCGGTGTGGTATTTCCTTCTTTTGCCCATTATTTGAAACCTTTAGGGGATATATTCCTAAGGTTGTTAAAGGCGATAGCCATCCCCCTAATAATGACCTCTATTTTTGTCAGCATAGTCTCGTTGGGCTCTATCAAAGAGCTTAAAACCTTAGGGATAAGGGCCCTCCTTTACTACACCCTAACCACTTTCTTAGCAGTTTTAACAGGTTTGGTGATTGTTAACCTCTTTTTCGGCATAGGAAACGGCCAAGAGGTAAACACCCCCACCAGCACCCACTTTGAACCTAAAACCGTTTCTTTGGAGCAATTTTTTGTTAGCTTTTTTCCCTCTAATATCTTTCAAAGCTTGGCCCAAGGGCAGGTTATACAGGTTATAGTTTTTACCTTGCTTTTTGCCTTAGGGGTTTTGGCCGTAACCAACCAAAAGGCCAAGGAAACGGTAATAAACTTTTTTAAAGGCTCCAACGACGCCCTTTTAAATATGGCCGAGTGGGTTATAAAACTTACCCCCTTCGGGGTTTTTGCCATTGTTTACTACATAGTTGCAACCCACGGCCTACATGCTTTTGTGGAGCTTTGGAAATATGCTTTGGCCGTTTTGGTAGGCCTCTTTTGGCACGCCACGGTCAATTTGGGCTTGATTGCGAAGCTTATAGGAAAATTCAACCCCGTCGAATATTTCACCAAAGTTAGGGAAGCCCTTTTGGTGGCCTTTTCCACCGCCTCCAGTTCGGCAACTTTGCCCGTTTCTTTAGAGGTTGCCCAGAGAAAGGCGGGCGTTGACCCTAAGGTGGCAAACTTTGTTCTTCCATTGGGGGCAACTGTTAATATGGACGGAACCGCCCTTTATGAGGCGGTGGCCGCTATGTTTGTCGCTTCCGTTTACGGAATCCACCTATCTCTGGAGCAACAAATAATAATTTTGATTACCGCTACCTTGGCCGCTATCGGGGCGGCCGGAATTCCCAGTGCGGGCTTGGTTACCATGACCTTAGTATTTACCGCCGTAGGTCTTCCCTTGGAAGGAATAGCTTTAATACTAGCCATAGACAGGTTTTTAGATATGTTCCGAACTATGATAAACGTATGGGGAGACCTTATAGGGGCCAAACTTATAGACAACCTCCTAAAAAAGGAAAAGAAAACTGAAAACAACCCCTAATGAAAATAAAAAAATTTTTTCCTACTCTTGGTTTTCTTCCTTTTCCTCCTCCTTTAAAAGGTGGGTGTGTCTAACCCATTCACCCTCGGAGGTGTAGAAGGTAAATTCCGCTATATTTTCCGCATGGTCGCCCATTCTTTCGAGGTGGCGGGCTATAAAGAGTAGGGGGAAAACTTCCCTTAAATATTCTTGAGGGTCTTCCAGCACGTAGGTTATTAGCTCCCTCTCCACCGAGTGGTAGAGCTCGTCCACTATATTGTCCTTTTCAATAACCTTTTTGGCCAGCTCCACATCGCCGTCAAAAAAGGCGGCGGTCGCCATATCCACCATATCTTTAACCGCTTCGGCCATATATTTAAGTTGCACCGGCGTTAACTTAAAGCCCTCTTCGATAAGCTCCAAAACCCTGTAGGCAATATTTTCCGCCTCGTCGCCAATTCGCTCATAATCGCTGACCACTTTGTAGGCACCCATTACCAGACGGAGGTCGGAAGCCTCGGGGTGGTAAAGGGCTATTATGCGGACACATTTGCGTTCAATTTCCACCTCGTAGAGGTCTATGCGGTCGTCGAGTTGGATAACTTCCTTGGCCAGGTTTTTATCTTTGTTAAAAAGGGCTTCTATAGCTTTGGAAATACTTTCCTCCACCAGGTCGGACATTTCATGCAACTTTTGTTTTAAGTCATTCAATTCCTTTTGAAGTCTCGATTGCATTTCACCTTTATAAGTTTAAATAAGAAAGGGGAATTACTCCTTTGAGGGGGATTTTTGAGCTAAAAACTTTGCAAGGAGCGGATAAACCAAGCTACTAAGCAAGGTCAAAATAACCACCACCGTAAAGTCGGATGCTTGCCAAATTCCTTTCTCAAAAAGGATTTTTCCCACCGCTATCAAAACCGTAAAAGGAAAGGAAAATAGAGCCCCTGCCAAAAGGATTTCCCTAAAGGAAAACCCCAACAGTAGGAACCATAAAGAGGAAAAAACCTTCACAAGGAAAAGCGAAACCAAAAGAACCATTGCCAGTTTTAAAAAAGTCCAGTTCCCCAAAGAGGTTATATCGAATTGCATTCCCACCTGTATAAAGAAAAAAGGAATTAAAAACCCGTAGCCGAGGGAGGTTAATTTACTTTCCAAAGAATGTTTATCTCGAAAAATAAAACCGACCAATGTTCCGGCTATAAAAGCTCCCAAAATGGGTTCTATATGAACTAAGGTAGATATCCCCATAAAGGCGAGCATTAGGGCAAAAGAGGCCCTTATATCTATGGCAGCCTTATTTTCCCCCTCCACAAGGTAGGCAAATTTTTGGGGATAAAGCCACACCAAAAACTTTATAAGCTTCAACAAAAGCATAAAAGCGAGGGCAAAAAGACCTATAAGGAGGGTGTGAAAAATAAAACTGTTTCCCAAGCCGAAAGATAAATAGAGGTCGTAAAAGGTAAGGAGCGATAAGGTGGCAACCTCCCCCAAACTGCCCGCTATCAATATTGTTTGACTAAAACGGGCATCAAGATTTAGTTCCCTTAAGACGGAAAGCATTAAACCGATACCGAGGGCCCCCAAAATCATAACCTCGGTAAGGGGAAGATGTAAAAAATGGCAGACCAATAAGGCAATAATAAAGTTAGTTAAAACCACAGCAAAAATAACCGCTTTTTCTTTTCTCCTTAGGGTCTCTATACGGTTCCAATCTATCTCCAACCCCGCCAAAAACATTAAAAGGGAGAAACCTAAAAAGGATAAAAAACCTAAGATGTGCTCTAAATCTTTACTCCACCCTAAGAAGGAAAAAATAAAGCCTAAGAAGACCCCATAAAGCAATTCTCCAACGGCAACGGGAATTTTTAAAAAGGGAGACAAAAAGGGGACTATAAAAATCCCCAAAGTGGTCAAAATTAAAGCCCCAAGGTGGTTGTGTTCCATGCCTGTTTATTATTTCCGTTATGGGACGTTCTTCCTACCTAAAGGGTTTAAAACTCTTACCCCTCAACGAAGAAAAAGTTAAAAAACTGAAAAAGTTAAAAGAAAAAGATTTTTTCCTAATATCGGATACCCATTTTTTACACGACAAGGTTGAACACTATGAACCTTCCCGTTGAAGGAATTTTATTGAAGATTAGCCTCTAGTGGCCGAAGATAAATATTTCTTTCCCCACGTTAGGACTTTGAACGAAATTTTTCACGAAACTAGTAAGGTTTTCTGAGACTTTAGAAACCTTAAAGGTCTCCTGAGTCTTTTAATCTCCTTAAGGGTTTTATCTCTTTAAATTTCCCAATCTTGATGGGTTTAAAAGAAAAACTCCAAAGGGTGGGGAAATACGAATATATCCTCCCGAAGGGGATTTTAAATAAAAAACAAAAGGAGGTTAAATTTTTCCTAAGCGAAACCCTCTATGAAATGCTAGAAGAGGACGCCGTAAGGCAGGCTGCAAATGCGGCAACCCTTCCGGGAGTGGTTGAGCCCGTTGTAGTTATGCCCGACGTTCACGTAGGTTATGGTTTTCCCATCGGTGGGGTAATGGCAACCGACCCCGCCGAAGGCGGAATAATCTCTCCCGGTGCAATCGGCTACGATATAAATTGCCTTCCCGAAGGGACGCCTATACTCACCGCCGAAGGCTACACCGTAGAGGTCGAAAAGGTAAAAGACCAATCCCTTTTAGGGGGAAGTAGAGAGAAAGGAAACCTTGAAGAGGTCAAACCGGTTTTAAAATTCCAAAAGAGGGCTAAAAAGCTTCTCAAAATAAAAACAGATTTGGGTTATGAATTACGCCTCACCGAGGAGCATCCTATTTTTACCGACAGAGGGACGAAAAACGCCAAACACCTAAAGATGGGCGATAGAGTTTTAGTCCATCCCTTTAAAGGAGTTCCCTACGAAGAACCCGAAGAGTTTACGATTTTGGAAACGGTAGGTGATGAAAACCTCGATAGGGAACTCCGAAAGAGGGGGCTTTTACCTTTAACCTCTAAAAGTGATAAACTTCCTCTAATCCTTAAATTGCTCGGGTATCTCACGGGCGACGGACACTTAGGGAAAGATAAAGTTTCCTTCTACGGTTCGGTTGAAGGTTTAAAACTCCTTAAAAGGGACATTGAAAAATTAGGTTTTACACCTTGCGGGATTTATACGAGAACAAGAAAGGTATCCCTAAACGGGAAAATTTTTGAAACAACCGAAAATTGGATTTATGTAAGCTCGAAATCCCTTTCGAGGTTTTTCGAAAAGCTCGGCGCTCCCAAGGGAAATAAAACGGAAAAAACCTTCGGTGTTCCCGAATGGATATTCAAACTCCCAACATGGTTAAAAAGGCTCTACCTGGCTTCACTTTTCGGTGCGGAAATGAACAAGGTTTATTCCCCGAACGGAAAAACCTTTTCGAATCTAACCTTTTCGGTAAGCAAAAAACCCGAATATTCCGAAAGCGGTTTGAAATTTGTTGAAGACCTCAAAAAGTTATTAGAAGAGTTTGATATAAGAACCTCCGAAGTTGAAAGTTTTAAAGATGGAAACTCGGTAAGGTTTAGGCTTCATATAACCTCCGAAGGTGAGATTTTAAAATTCCTGGAAAGGGTTAGCTACGAATATTCACCCGAAAGGAAAAGGCTCGGACTTTACGCGGCAGCCTACATTAGGAGGAAACTTTTTGAAAAACAAATCCGTCAAAGGAGGGTAAAAAAGGCACGACTTTTAAAGGTATCGGGAATGTCCGTCTCCGAAATAGCTGCCGCTTTGAATATAAATCGCCGCTTTGTGGAAAAAGATTTCCCCACCTTTGAGGAATGGATAAAGGAAAACACCTTTGGGGATTTTGTTTTAGCCACCGTAGTGGAAATTAAAGAAGAACCCTACGAAGGTTGGGTTTACGACTTTACGGTTTCCCAAAAAGAGCATAACTTCATAGCGGGAGGCTTTTTAGTTTCCAACTGCGGAGTTAGATTAATAGCAACAAACCTCCAGAGTAAGGAGATAAAAAAACACCTCGATTCCATAATGAGGGCTTTGCTTTTAAACGTTCCCGCCGGGGTAGGCTCAACCTCAAAGATAAAACTCTCAAAGTCCAAAATGAAGGAAGTCCTCCGTTTGGGGGCAAAGTGGGCGGTCTCCCGCGGCTATGGTAAAAAGGAGGATTTGGAACACATAGAAAGCTTCGGCCAACTTCCCTTTGCCGACCCGGAGGCGGTTTCAAACGAAGCCTACGAGCGCGGTAGCGACGAGCTGGGAACGGTGGGAAGCGGAAACCACTTTGTGGAAATCCAAGAGGTGGAAGAGATTTTTGACCACAAAGTGGCTAAGCTTCTGGGCTTTTACAAAGGGCAGGTTATGATAATGGTTCACAGCGGTTCGAGGGGCTTGGGGCATCAGGTTGCCACCGACTACATTAAGGTGGCCTTAAAGGCTTCCCACAAATACAGAATAGACCTTCCCGACCCTGAGCTTGCCTGCATGCCCTTAAACTCCCCCGAAGGCCAAAAATATTGGGGTGCGATGAACGCCGCCGCAAACTATGCCTTTGCCAATAGGCAAATTTTGGGCTGGCAATCCGCCTCGACCTTGGCTAAGGTTTTGGGTAAAACCATAGACGACATAGGTTATCGGGTCGTTTACGACCACGCCCACAATATAGGAAAACTGGAAGCCCACAAGGTAGGAGGAAAAGAAAAAACCGTCCTCGTCCATAGAAAAGGGGCAACGAGGGCTTTCCCTCCTAACCATCCCGAAGTGCCTCCCGCCTATAGGGTATTCGGTCAGCCGGTGATAATCCCCGGCGATATAGGACGCTACTCCTATCTTTTGGTAGGTCAGCCCGCTTCTATGGAAAAGTCTTTTGGAACCTCCTGCCACGGGGCGGGAAGGGTAATGTCGAGGGCTAAGGCCAAAAAGTATGTAAAATCCCTCGGCGGAGTAGAAAGCTACATAAAACAGAGAGGTTTAAAAGTGGTAGCCCGCGGTAAAGGCACAATAATGGAGGAAATACCCGAAGCCTACAAGGACGTTTCCGAAGTTATAAAGGTCGTAGCGGGTGAAGGTATAGCCAAACCCATTTTAAGGTTGAAACCTTTGGGAACTTTGAAGGGTTAAAGTTTTTATAACCCTTTCTTAGGGAATTTTTTATTTCCCCCTTTTTTTGGTATTAAAAAGACAGCATTTAAAGTTTGTATTCTTATGGATACCAAACCATCAAAAGGTTACGTCTATATTCTCTCTGCCCCTTCGGGGACGGGCAAAACCACCATAGGGAACCTATTGCTGAAACAACTCCCTTTTTTGGAAAGAGTAATAACAGCCACAACAAGGCAACCAAGAGAAGGAGAAAAACACGGGGTGGACTATTACTTTCTCCAAGAGGAGGATTTTAAAAAGAAAATAGAGGAAGGTTATTTTCTCGAGTGGGCTAAAGTATATAGGTATTTCTACGGAACTCCCAAAAGTGAAGTAAAAAGAATAACCGACCAAGGTAAGGACGCCCTTTTAATAATAGACGTTCAGGGGGCGTTGCAGGTAAAAAAAATACTCCCCAATGCGGTTTCAATTTTTTTATTGCCCCCTTCCTTGGAGGAATTAAAAAACCGCCTCATCAATAGGGGCGAAAGAGAATTGGAACTTCGTTTGGAATGGGCAAAAGGGGAAATCCCCTGTGCCAAACATTTCGACTATCTGGTTGTCAACGATGTCTTAGAAAAAGCCGTTGAGGAAATAAAATCTATAATGATAGCCAACCGTAGGAGAGTTTCCTTTATCCTCGGAGGGGATAACTTTAAAGAATTGGGACTTAACGGGGAACTTATCAATTTAATAAAAGGAGGAAAGTGCCATGTCTCAAAATAATGAACTTTATAAAAAAATTGAAGAGAGCGGCCGTCCGCCTATAGAAAAGGCTTTGGAAAAAGTTTCAACCAAATATGAGTTGGTTCATGCGGCGGCCAAAAGGGTTAAACAACTTCTTAATGAATACGATGAATTTATAATTCGCGAAGGTGACAAAGGAGAGATTAAAAAACTTACCTTTAAGGCTATAGAAGATATAGCCTACGGTAGGGTTAGGGTTCTTAGTTTGAAAAAACTATTTGGAGAGTAATTAGGAAAAGAAAACTTATAAAGTTCCCTCTTGTTCTTCAATTTCGTCCCTTATATCTTCCAATTTCTTGTATTCGGCACTTTGCAGTAGGTCGGTTATGAAACGGTCTATATCTTCTTTTTCTACAATGGTTCCCATCAATAACCTTCCGGTGTATTGGTTATTTTCAATTTCCCAGAACATGTAGAAGAAAGGATATTTTTCCTTCAATAGTCGGTAGGCTTTTCCATAACGGGAATTTTTGAAGGGATTTTGTTCTAGGAAAAAGTGGTTGGGAGATATTTCTATCTTCCACAGCTCGACACCTTTTTTAGTAATAACCTTTTGGAGTTTGATAGGTTTTTCAAATAGAACCTTCATAGGTTTTTAAAATAGGTTGAAAACTATCGATGGCAACTAAAGAAAAAGACAATAGAAGGAAAATGTTATTTAGTCCTATTGAGGAGGTAGATAATAAAGTCTTCCAAAATTTTGGTCTTTTCGGGTTTATTTAACTCCCTCAGTTCCTGTATAGCCATGGAGGCAAAAGTTTTGGCCAGTTCGCGGGCCCCCTCTTCGCCCAGTTCTTCATAAAAACCTTCTTTGTCCAAAATATCGTCCACAATTTGGAAAAGAATTCCTATTTTTTGACCTACACGGGAAAGAACATCCAATTCCTGCGGTGAGGCGTTCCCCAGCATAGCCCCTGAAACCAAAGAAGCTTCTATCAAAGCGGCGGTTTTATATTTTGCTATCTCTTCGAGGTCTCCGATTTTTTTTACGTCCATCACTTGGCCGGCGACCATTCCTTCAACGCCCGCCTTCCTTGCTATAAGGTTGGAAATGTCCAAAAGGCGGTCGGCGTTTACATTTTTATAAAGGTTCTTTTGGCTGAGTATCTGAAAAGCGTAAGTTAGCAGAGCGTCGCCCGCCAAAATTGCTATATCCTCACCAAAAACCTTATGGCAGGTGGGTTTACCGCGGCGTTCGTCATCGTTATCCATGGCGGGAAGGTCGTCGTGGATTAAAGAATAGTTATGAATAAACTCTATGGCGGTTCCCACGGTAAAGGCGTCTTCCGGATGCCCGCCGGTTATATAAGCTCCCATAGCAACAAGGGCAGGCCTTACCCGTTTCCCGCCATTTTTGAGATAATAGAGCATAGCCTCGTAGAGAATTTTAGGTTCAAAAGGTTTAAGCAATTCGTCAATCTTGCGGTCTATGTTTTTCGAAACATTTTCCAAGAAGGTTTCCAAGTTCATAGGAAATAATTGTGGTATATCCCTAAACGGGAAAACTGTCAAAATTCGAAACTCATCAGGTCGTGGGCTAAATAAACTTCCTCCATTTGGTATTTTTTTATTGCCTCCTCAAAGGGGGTTAAATCTTTATACCTCCTACTAAAGTGGGTAAGGATTATTTTCTTAACCCCCTGCCGTTTGAAAATTGGATAAATCTCTTTCCTAAAAAGGTCAAAAGAGAGATGTTTCTTTTCTTTTGCAGTTTCGTTTTCATCAAAATAGGTGCTTTCTATTACCACAAAGTCGGCACCCCCTTCGGTCAACTTGAACATGTTGGGAGTTAGGTAGGTGTCGGTTATATAAACAAATTTGAAACCTTTTTGGAAATAGCCTAAATCCTCCTTGCTGTAAGTTTTCCCCCCTACGCTTGTTTTTCCCGTTTCCTCCAATTCCTTGAAATTTAGAGCTTTTAACCCCAACTGTTTAACTTTGGCTTTGTCGTATTTAAATTTTTCCTTTTCTTCGAAGGCGTAACCTAAACAGGGAACGGAATGGTTTAAACCTACGCTTTTGACGGTGTAGTTATCACCTTTGCAAACTAAATAAGGTTCGTCGGTGGTAGGAATTTCCCTGACTTGGATAGTCATATCTTCGGTGTTTATGTAAAAGCATTGCGTCGTCGCCAGCTCTACCAAACGCTTTAGGCCTTGTGTTCCGTATATTTCTATGTAGGTTTTATCGTGAAAGTCCAATGTTTGCAAAAGCCCCGGTAGACCTAAAACATGGTCGCCGTGTAGATGGGTTATAAAAATTTTGTCTATTTTGAAAAAGGATAGCCCCGCCTTTTGTATTTGTCGCTGGGTTCCTTCGCCACAGTCAAATAAAAAAGCCTCTCCACCAAACTGTAGGTAGATAGCGGCATGGTTTCTATCCTTGGTGGGAATAGCCGAGGAAGTTCCTAATATTGTTAATCTGCCCTTCATATAGAGGTTTTTAATTTAAACTCCCTTTGGAGGCTTTATAAAATTATATTCACCGTTGTGAGTTCTTTGACCAAAAGCTTAAAACCTCACTTTGAACAGATTACTTTACCAATAATAAATTTTTTCGCCAAACTGGGTATAAGTCCCAACTTTTTAACCGTTAGCGGGTTGGTTTTTACCCTTTTTTCCGTCCCCTTCTTGGCCCAAGGTGCCTTTGTTGAAGGAGGGATTTTAGTTCTGTTGGGGGCTCTTTGCGATTCCCTCGACGGGCCCTTGGCGAGGAAAACTAATAGAGTTTCCAAATTCGGGGCTCTGTTAGATTCCACCATCGATAGGATTTCCGATTTTCTTCCGCTATTCGGTTTGGCTCTCTATTTTGCCGAACACCTAATATGGTTATCGATAACTTTGCTCAATATCGCATTTTGGTTTTTGGTCAGTTATGTAAAAGCCCGCTTGGAGGGTTTAGGAGTAAAGAAACCCATCGGCGGTTTGTTCGAAAGAACCGAACGGGTGGTTGTTTTGATAACGGCCTTGTTCCTTAATTTGGTTCAGTGGGGATTGTTAATTACCTTAATCGGGTCGTTTTTTACCTTTCTCCAAAGGCTGTATTTGGGTTATAAATACCTTTCCAGAGAATAAATTTTATTCTTCTAAGAGGGATAGTTTTACTTCTAAATACCATAATTTTCATAACTGTCTTTGGAAAATTGAGTGGTTCCCCTAGATTTTGGAAAGCATAGCATATTATGTTGTATATACAAATAACTACGAGGAAAACTATGGATAGCTTCTTGAAGCTACTAAACCTGGATGATAACGATATTGAAATTGTTTTCACATGGGATACAGATAAAAATCAAAAGCTGAAAAACAGTGAGGACAGAAACTTTAAAGGTTTTGAAGATGTTATTTTGGCTATTTTAGAAGATAGACTCTTAGATATTTTGGAAAATAAAAACTACCCTAATCAAGTGATATTGGTAGTAGAGATAGAAGATTATATTTATGCGGTTCCCACCATTCTATCTATAGAAGAATATGAAGAAGGTAAAACTATTTTTGCTGAATTTAAAACGCTATACCCAAGCAGGAAATTATCAAAAATGTATAAAGGAGGGAAGAAGAATGAATAAACACTTTGATGATTTTCAAACTGAAAATAAACTTATAGAAACTTTAGAGGCCGAAATTGAAAGGGGGGAATGGAAAAGCTTGAGGAAAGAAGAAAAGGAAAACTTAAAAAAACTCCTAAAAAAAGGAGCTAAAAACTTTGAAAAAAAGAAACCGATAAGTTTAAGAATATCCCAAAGAGATTTGAAATTACTCAAACGCAAAAGCTTAGAAATTGGTATTCCCTACCAAACAATAATATCAGCTTTAATTCGCCAATATGTGGAAGGGAAAATAAAACTGGAAATTTAAATAATAAGGTAAACAAGTTAGCAGCTTCTGTTTTTTACATTAAGGACAAAGTTTATTGGAGGTATGCTTAATGAATGAGGATAGAGCCCACTTAAGGGAAACTGCCATTAGAAGATTATTTGTCGAAGGATTAAAGTGCAGCTCTGATAGTTCACAACAATTTAGGATAAATTCGCGGGCTAATCCTCCCCTTTAAAAAGGGGAGATAAGCTTCTGAAAGAAGCTAATTTCGCCCTTAAGCGTTAACACCAGCTTTCGCTGGTGTTAATGAGAGGGCTTCATCACTAACGCCCCGCCTTTTTTCAAAGGGAAATATTAAAATTAATCGGCGGGTTATAAACATATAACCCATGAAGAAAACAAAGAAAAAGCTTAAATCGGCAAGAGGAGTGGTCTATAACTGCAACTATCACATAGTTTTTTCAACGAAATACCGCAGAAAAGTTTTAACACCCCCTATAGCCGAATATTTGAAAAAGCTTGTTTTTCAAATCGCATATAAATACGGCTTTGAAGTTGCTCAGATAGAAGTAGGCGAAAGAGACCATGTCCACATTTTTGTTTCAGCACATCCAAAAATAGCACCTGCTTATATCGTTAAGCTCATAAAAGGTATTACAGCCCGCAAAATTTTTCAGCAATTCCCCGAAGTTAAAAAGGTTTGACGCAAAAGGCATTTGTGGAACACAAGCTACTATATTGAAACTATAGGTTCTATTTCGGAGGATGTCATCAGGAAATACATAGAAAAGCAGAAGAACTATTGATTTTCTCCTGCTATCAACCAATTAAGGTCAAGGTCAAACTCTTCTTTGAGTTTTTTGAGAGCCCAATTCGGAATATCTGTCATCCCTATTTCCCAAGATGCTATAGTTTGCCGTGCGACTCCCAGTTTTTGAGCCAGCTCCTGTTGAGTTAACCCCTGTTTGTTTCTCCACTCTTTAAGGCGTTGTCCTATTTCTTTTAAGGCACTCATAATGCTACATTTTGTCGCTTTCTAAATCAGCCTCTTATGTTGCTAATTAAAAACATCTTAAGCTACACTCTGTTGCACTTCATTATTTTGCTAAGCAAAACCTAAAAGGAGGTTCTACCATGCCCATCTAAGAAATCCGCTACAAAAAGCGGGAAGCAGAGGGCAAGAAGAAAGTAATTGAAGAGGCTAACATTCAGCGGGCATTTCTCATGGCTCACAAAGACCTACCCGATAATGAGGATATAGAAGCTGTTAAGGAGATTGCCACCCAAAAGGAAGAAGTCCGCCACAAGATAACCACTGCCTTTTTTAACATTATGAACTACGGTATAGCAGGCGTTGATTTGGTAGATTGCTGGGGAGAACTGGATATTGAAAATCTTTGGACTTTGCACGCTTTGTTAACTCCCATAAAGGAATGGGCAGACAAAGCGGAAACCTATTTGCTTGCCTATGAAAAACTGATAGATTAACTTTAAGGAGAGGCGGCAATGCTCTATGTTTACCGCTTTCGCTTTTACCCCAATAAAGAGCAAAGGGAATTCCTTAACCGTCAAATAGTTATTAAGCTTCGTTTACAACAAACTCCTTGAAATTGCCATTAACGACTTCAAAATTGGAAGCGTGTAAACCAAATATGGGTTTGTTATTTGATGATTAATCTTTTGTTAGTTTAAAGCTTGACATTAACTCCCTATAAATGTCAAATAATCCGCTAAATGTCAAAAAAATGCAACAGATTTGCACTTAATAATTAAAAGCTGTCCTTCGCTAGTGCTTGATACAAGCGGATTAAGGAATGTCAATTTTCAAAAGAAGCGTGGAAAAATCTTGAATTTTCAAGTTGAATTTTCCACAAATTCCTGAAAGCGTTGGGAGATAAAGGTTTTGGAATGTCAATTTTAAAAACGATGTGTGGAAAATACAGTTGTCATTGCGACAAAGAAGCAAACCGTCAAGTAAAAAGTATATTTCGTCGGAAAGTCAATACCAAAAAGCCCCCGAGATAGCTTTCGATGGAATTCCTGAAACAGAGTGGAAACAACTTCTTCTTTCCGTCTTTAAACACTCGATTAGGCTTTTAAAACCAGGCGGATTGATAGCTGTATTTACCGATTGGCGGCGGCTAGAAAAAATGGCAAGCCTAATGGCTCAAGCTGGCCTTCCTCCCAAAGGTGTTGTAGTTTGGGATAAGACCGCAGGTAGCCGACCAGTTAAAGGTGGGTTTAATCTGCAAACGGAATTCATTTTATGGGGACGGAAAGGTTCGGGAGCTCCAGAGCTGTATGCCCATGGCGTAATAACACCCGCAACTTTAACCAAAAGGCAACATTTAACTCAAAAACCAGTTAAAGTGATAGAACACCTGCTTAAAGTTGTTCCCAAAGGTGGAAAAATTCTCGACCCATTTGCAGGAGTAGCCACTACTGGTGTCGCCTGCCTAAAAAATGGATACAGTTTTACCAGTGTAGAAGTTGTTCCCGAGTATTTTGAGATAGGCTGTAGAAGGCTTAAAGAACTTGAAAACAACTAAAATTTGCTTCTCTCCGCGGGAACTAATTTTTGGAAAGGTTTTCTTAAAATCTCTCTTTCGGAAACCTTTGATCTACAACGCTTAGATAACCGCAGGGTGGGGACTAATTTCGTGGAAACTTTTTCGGCGGTTTGTCAGGCTTTCCAAGAAATTGGTCCCTACCCCTTTTTGAAAATTTTGCGTTTCGGAAACCTTTGCCTAATGCGGGTTTACGTGTCCCGTTATTCCCCCCCACCTCCCGCTATGTCCCGATATGATGGCCAGTTTCTTGGAAATTACAATTTGGATAGCCTACAACGGGAGTGCGGAAAATCCTTACGGGGAGAGTGTTTTAAAGCCCGTTTACTACGTTTGGAAACTTAAGCTTTTAGCCTTAAATCATTGGGAAGTTCTAACCGAGAAATACGTCATACCCCCAATTGCGGCTATCACCGACGAAAATGCCCAAGATGACACCCTGAACCTCATAGCGGACGCCCTTGCGGAGTTGCAATCTTCAAGCTCCGCCGTTTTTAGAGGTATCAAAGACCTCAAAACCATAGATGTAGGCGATAAATCGGAAGTTTTCCAATCCCTAATTGACTACTGCAATAGATATCGTAGGACAAACTTTAACTTCCGAAACGGGAGACCACGGGAGATCGTTAAATCGGATGCCAAATGGTTGGAACATAAGCTCAACATAACCCTTGTTAGGTGGATTTTGGAGCTTAACTCCGTAAGCGGCGATGTGAAAATAAGGTTCACCTTTAAGGAAGACCTTGAGTTGGACAAAGTTGTCGCCCTCATAGATAGGGGCTTCCCTGTTTCAAAAACCGCCCTCTACGAGAGGTATGGGGTTCCAAAACCAACCTCGGAGGAGGACGCTTTTGTAAAACCCGACCTGCAGGGAATGGTTTTTAGGAATAAACCTAAAGAGGAAATAACCTTCAATTTCTCAAACCCTGTAGAGGACATTTTCCGAGGTTTATAACCCATGCAGTGGGGAGCCTTAGGAGAGCTAACCTTCCAAACGGGGTTTTCTCCTTCCCGAATTGGTGTCCAACAAAAGTTTCGCATAGCAAAACACCCCGTGGTGAATACTTACCCCCAAATGGACAACCTCGGGGAGGATATAAGGACTTTAAACCTTCAGATAACCCTTAACGAGGTTTTCGTAAACGTTAAATGGGCATTGGATTACCTGTTTGAGGTGGCTCAAAAGGGTGAAAAGCTTCCTTTGTCTATAGGTATGCACTATTTGGGCGAATGGGTAGTGGAAAGCTACCAAATTTCGGAGCTTATAACCACTCCCGACGGAGAACCTGTAAAGGCGTAATTATTGGTGGTTTTAAACAAAGTAGACACCAAAGAGGGAAGCTGGAAGGCGGTTTAAAGCTCTTTAGAGACTCTATAGAGCAGCAAAGCCATTCCTCCAGCCATAATCAAAATTGTTAAAACACTCGCAATTAAAGCAAAGGTTTCAACTTTCATCACTCCACCTCCTCACAGTTCTTTAATTTAAGAGCGAACCTAACCATTAAAAAAGCCACAATGAGCCAAATAAGGGAAAAGACAACCAAACCCAAAACGGAAATTGTAGTCAACCACTCCTTTTGGGGCGGGCTTTTAAGCAAAGTTCCCACCGCACCCGCCCACCCCAAGGTAAAAACCGACTAGACGTTAAAGATGCTTTTAAGCACATCCAAGAGAGCTTCTATCGCCTTGCACTCTCCATTAGTCGTACTACAAGTAATACTAGTACTTAAAATCTTGACTTTATCACTACCATTAAGCTACCATATAAGTAATCCCATGACAAGTGAAAAACTGGCTAAGCTTTTGAGAAACAGAACTAAAGTGGTCTCGGTTAAGTTAAATCCCGAATTGGTTAAGCTTTTGGACGAAACCCTTAAAGAGGATGGAGAATTCAAAAGCAGAAACGAGTTCTTTGAAAGGTGTGTTCTTAAATACCTTGAAGAGAAAGGGAAGCTTTAATAAACCGGCGCATTCCTATGCCTAAGCTCCTCTAACGCCCTCTCTAACCAATCCAGCAAATCAGGCGTAAGCCTTTCCAAGGTTTTCAAAATCTCCTCCTTGACCCTTTGAGGTTCGGTGGAGTTGACGCTCACGTTGAATGTGATATTCGGTTTAACCTCTATAGGCGTTCCCTCTTTAACTGTTTCCACCTTTTGGGTATTGGTAGTCTCCCTCACCACCTCCTTATGGAGTTTTTCAAAGTGTTTGACCTTTTTGGGAGGTTCTTTTTCCTCTTCACCACCAAAGAGGTGGAAAAACCAACTGCCTATCTTGTGGGCTAAGGCTATGGCTCCGCCTATAGGAGAGGCAACTTTTGCTATCTTTACCGCTTTGTGGAGTAAGGAATACTTTCCTTCTGTAGTCGGTGTTGTTAGGTTGCTTTTAATTTCTGATTTAGTAGCTACTGGCTTGATTATTTCCGCTTTGTAATTGATTTCCCACATAGTTTTACTAAGGCCTGCTTTTTATAGGTAGGCGTTAGGCACCCTAAAGCTGGTGTAGGCTAATACAAAGTACAACAGGCCTGCACCAGCTTTAGATTGCGACAACTCTAAGTTGCCCAAATCACAGTTTAGCTAAAAGTTTGGTTATTTCTACCGCTTGTCCGTCTCTAGGCAGGTTTTGGTTTTGGGTGGCTCCCTTAGATTCTTGCTCTTGGGTTCTATCCTCAGGCTTTTGGAGTTCTTTTACCACATTTACCGAGGGATTTACCGCCTCCTTTATGTAGGTCTCCCCGCTGAAATCGAAGTAAGTTTCATAGCTAACTCGGGCATAGCTTTAAGATGTAGTCCTGGAAAAAGTGGAGGAAACCCTTTATAGTCCTAGCCTTTGTTATAGGTGCAATAATAGCCCCCGATTGGATGACCCAAATTTTAATAGCCGTCCCTTTGTTGGTTCTTTATGAGGTGGCTTTAAGATTCAACGAGTGGATGGCTAAAAAAAGGGAAGGTAAACCCCTTTAGGTTTACTCCAAATTATCTTCCACAGGAAGTTCTTCTTTTCCTTTATAGTGTCCGCAGAAGGGGCAAACCCTGTGCGGTTTTATTAGCTCTCCGCAGTTGGGGCAGGGAACCAAGTTTTTAGGTTGAACCTTTCTATACCAATGGGCTTTTCTCATAGCGGTTTTAGCTTTAGATTTTCTCGCCTTAGGAACTGCCATCGCTCTCTCCTCCTTTTGTTTTTAAGGCCAAACTTTAAAGTATAGCATGACAAGGGAAACAAAACCAAAAGCCGATAAAGGTTATTAACACCAATTAACCGAACCTTCCCGTTATGTAATCTTCGGTAAGCTTTTCCTTCGGTGCGGTAAATAGTTGTTCGGTGGGAGCAAACTCTATTATTTCACCCAAATACATAAAGGCGGTGTAGTCCGAAACCCGTGCCGCCTGTTGCATGTTGTGGGTTACGATGATTATTGTTATCGATTTTCTAAGCTCTATAACCAGCTCCTCTATCTTGGCGGTGGAAATGGGGTCGAGCGCCGAAGTGGGTTCGTCAAACAATAGAACTTCGGGTTCAACCGCCACCGCACGGGCTATAACCAGCCTCTGCTGTTGTCCTCCCGATAGGGAAAAGGCGCTATCGTGAAGGCGGTCTTTAACCTCCTCCCACAGGGCCGCCTTTCTAAGGGCATCTTCCACGCGGGCTTCGAGCTCGCTTTTATCCTTTATCCCCTTTAACCGCAACCCAAAGGCCACGTTATCGAATATCGACATTGGAAAGGGGGTAGGTTTTTGGAAAACCATTCCAATACGGGAACGGAGTTCTATAAGGTCTATATCGTCGGAGAGAATATTAATTTTGTCGGGATAAAGGATTATCTCTCCTTCGTAACGGTTGCCCGGATAGAGGTCGTGCATTCGGTTAAAGCACCTGAGCAGGGTAGTTTTACCGCAACCCGAAGGCCCGATAAGGGCGGTAACCTTCTTTTCGGCTATGGGAAGATTTATGTTTTTAAGGGCGTGGTGTCCGCCGTAGTAGAAATTAAGATTTTTAACCTCCAACTTTAGGGGGTCACTAACCGGAGCAATGTAGGCCATTGGTAGGTTTAAAAATTCTAAAAGCAACCCTCCACAAAGGATTTATAAAAACTTTCCTTTCAAGGTTGAAAACGTTAATTTTCCCAAACTATGTTGGTAGCGGTTGTCGGTTCTTGTCCCCTATCGGTTAAACCCGTTGTTAAATACCTTTTGGAGTTAGGTTTAAAAGTTGCCCTTATTACGGAAATAGAAAAAGACCTCCCTCTGACGGAAAACTTGGAGGTAATAAACCCTAAAAGAGGTTTTAATGCAATTTTGGGAACATTCAAAGTTTTAAAACCTGAGATTGTTATAAACCTAACGGGTTTCCTTTGCGAGGAAGACCAAAACGAGTATCTCCAAAAGTTGGAAGAATATACCCAAAAGTTGGTGGAAATAGCAAAAGAAACCTCCATAAATAGGTTTGTGCATTTTTCCTCCTGCCGTGTGGGGGACTATTTCGGCGACGATTTTTATAACCTCCATTTTAGGTTAGAAAAATTGATAACCCAAAGCGGGTTGAAATACACAGTTTTTAAACCATCTTTGGTTATAACAAATCACTCTTTCCTAATGGAGGAAATTCGGCAGTTGGCAAAAACTTCCCCCGTTGTGGTTGTACCCAAAGTTAGAACCCAACCTATCCATATGGATAACATTCTTTTGGCGATAGAGAAAGCCGTTAAAGACGATGTTTTAGAAAACAAAGTTTGCGAATTGGGGGGCCCTCAAATAATGTCCCTAAAAAGGGTAATGGAAGAGTTATTTGTCGCTGCGGGAGTGGAACGTAATGTTATAGAGGTTCCCCGTTATTTGTTTCCGTTAACCCTGCCCGTTTTGAAAAAGTTGTCTATAATGACCTTCGACCAAATCGAAAGGGTAAAAATTCATAGTTTTTGTTTTGAGAATTGCACCCCCTCGATAACAGCCCTTGTAAAAGACCCTTTTGAATTTTAAAAACTAAAAAATGGCTTTAGCAATAATTGCAACCAACACCTGGATAAAGGTAAAAAACAAAGCCCATAGGTAGGTTTTAAACCTTCCCCAATCTTTTCTAAAAAAGAGAAAAGAAAAAATAACGCTCAAAGGTAGGGCGGATAAAAATAAAACTGCCTCGAAAAGGTAGTTTTCCCAAAATTTTTTCGTTTTCCAAGAAAGGGTAGGTTTTTCGACAATATTTAAGATATACCTTTGGGTGTTCATTAAAGTGTAGAAATTCCCCTGCCTGGAAAACAAAGAAGCCTCTTCCAATACAAGGATACCGTTGGGTAGAAGTTTCCCTTCCCGTGCGGTTGCAATATCTTCCCCAATCTTTATAACAATTTTCCTAAATTTGTTTCCTTCTCTATCTTCAAAAAACACCGAGAGTTGGTCAAAACTTTGAAAGCTTTTCGGTGGAAGGGTTAATAAAACCTTTTCGCTAAATTTAAACTTTAAAAACTTTGTTAGATAGGAAAGTTTCTGATAGTTTATCACCAACGATAGACTACTTCCTAAAAAGGCAACCAAAAAGAGGGGAATTATTAATGTTTTCACAATCTTAATTTGAGATATTCCAAAACTGTAAAAGGTATGAAGTAGCCTATACTCCTTAAGGTAAAAGAGGGTATCGGCCAATGCAGGCATAACGGCAAAAGCCAAAGATAGGAAAAAGGTAAAGATAACCAACAGGAGGAGATAACTTAAAACCAGTTCCAAGGGTAGGGAAAAAATTAAATAAACGGTCTGAAAAAGTTGAAACACTATAACCAAGACCGCAAAAAGGAAGGAAAAAGCTATAAGCCTTTTGAGGAAGTGGGATATTAAATACCACCTAAAGAGCATACCAATCAATGGTATTCCACAATAACAACCCCACCCCAGGCACCTATACGGACTATTTTTCCATCATCGGTTTTAAAGGTAACCACCCCGGTGTGGGTTTTTAAATCTCCTTCACTTTCTTCGAACCATACATATCCCTTCCCGTGGTAGGTTTTAACCGGTTTTTCACTGCCCGCAGGGTAAACGTATACGGTAAAAGGCCCGCCGGTAATTTTTAGAAGGGTTTTCTCAAACTTTGTTCCCAACTTTGACTGAACCAACCAGTAAGCTCCACCTAACAAAAGAAGAACCAAAGCACCCACCGCGATAAGAATTCCTTTCTTCATAGGAAATATCTAAACATGGGATAAAGTCAAGGAAAAATAAAAACTATTCCTTCTCGTTAGCCTTATCCAATAGATAGAAAGGTAGCTTCGGAGCTATTACGCGGTATAAGTCGAAAGGTCTTCCGGCCAACTGTCCCACGTCCCTCGTCCAGGGAGATAAGGAATACACACCGACAACTTTTGTATCCTTTGTAGAGAACATTCTTAGAGGTATAGCTACAAAAACACCCTTATCGTGATAATTTTTGTTGGGCCCTGTAAAATCAGAAGTATCCGAGTAGGTATACCAAAAACCGACTTCAAAACCGTTAACTATGCGAGAAACTTCAAACCTGACCCCTTTATCGCCCGCCAAGAAACGCCCAGCTTTAATTGTAAATTGCATTTCGGGATATTCCATACGGTAATAGAAGCTGACATATTCGTCGTGATAAGTCCAATTCTTTATACCTAAAGGAGTTTTAGGGTCTCTTTTCCATACATAGTCGCCTCCTACACCAAAGGCAACCCTTCCATCTCCCGGAAAGTAAAGAATGTCCCCTCCAATACCTGCAAACATAAGCTCGTTATAACCGACCGAGCCCCCTATAAAAGAACGGTTGGTTAAACGGTTTATATAACTCAACGATAGAACACTAAAGTCCGGATGTTTTATACCTAAATATTGGGCTATATCACTTCTTACCGGTTTGGGCATAAGAGGTTTGTTTACGGAACTTATATTGTTCATTAAAGGAATGAATACCCCGGCATCCAAGCGGTAGTTGTTATAAAAATACTCCTTAAGGTAAAGGTCTAAACTAACCATATATTTAAAGAACCCCGAAGGGTCATTTAGGAAGGTTCTTACCTTGGGCATTATTTTCCACTTAGGCCTTGTAAAGGTTTGGACATATTTAGGTTTTACATTTGGTGCTATTTTGAAATAGGAGTTCTTTAAAAGGGTTTTTAAATCAATAGCCCCTAAGAGGTATAAATTAACCTCCTTCCCAGGGATAACTACCTCTGTAACAGGCACATTGTTGTCTTTTATTATTACCTTTACAGTCCTAACTTTGGGAAAATATAAAACTTGCAATACAGATAAAGCCTTTTTTAATGCAACACTTTCGTAGAAATACCCCTCGTTGGAATATTCAATAACCAAAGTGTCCCCTTCTATGTAAACCTCCGAATTATCTAGCTCCAACCTTTGGAGG
>JAADES010000004.1 GCA_013153315.1 Aquificota bacterium | reverse complement strand
TTTGTTTTCTAATTCCTTTTTCCTTTAAAATTTGCTAATGAAAACTGCAGGGGGATAGGTGATGAAAAAAATAGAGGCCATTATCAAACCCTTTAAGTTGGAAGAGGTTAAGGACGCCCTTATAAAAATAGGCATCGGTGGTATGACCGTTTCCGAAGTTAGAGGTTTTGGACAGCAAAAGGGAGAAACGGAAATATACCGCGGAACCGAATATGTGGTTGATTTCCTACCAAAAATAAAAATAGAAGTTGTAGTGAAAGACGAGGATGCCGAAAAGGTTATCGAAACAATAGCCAACGCCGCCCGAACCGGCCGCGTGGGCGATGGAAAAATCTTTGTTATCCCCGTTGAGGATGTTGTAAGAATTAGAACCGGCGAAAGGGGTGAAAAAGCAGTTTAAATTCCCTCCGAAGTTCTTTTTTATTTTTCCTTAATAAGGTGTTCTAAATAATCCCTCTCAAAGTTTGTGCTATTTTCGGTATCCTTTTGCGGTAGATAGATAACTTCATCTTTGCCCACCATAAATAGGAAATCCTTAGTCCAAACCTCCAAAGTTTGGTTTTGGTTGCTTCGAATCTTTTCCCAAATTTGTTTAAGTTTTTGATTTTTTGCCTTCTCTATGGATAAGAAATAATCCAGATGTTTAACACTCTCGGAGATAGCCACCAATTTTTTATAACTTCCTTCGGAAAAGGTTAGGTTGTAGAGCAAATAAAGGAGGGATACCAAGAAAACCAAGAAAAGGATTAAATTGACATATTTTTCGTAGGGATACATTATTTAAAAGCTTTATCTAAAGCCTGCTCTAGGTCGGCGATTATATCTTCGGCGTTTTCCAAACCTACGGCCAACCTTATTAGGTTTTCGGTTATTCCTATCTTTTCCCTTATTTCGGGCGGAATTTGTTTTGCCGCACTCATAACGGGGTAGCTAGCTATGGTTTCGGGTGCTCCGAAGGAGGGAGAAGTAAATACCATTTTGAGGTTTTGTAAAAACTTAATAACATTTTCGCGGGTTCCTTTTATTTTGAAGGAAAGAACTCCACCTGCACAGTAATCTTTAAATAGCTTCCTTGCAAGGTCGTGATAGGGGCTTTCGGGTAGGGAGGGATATAAAACTTCTTCCACCTTAGGGTGGTTTTTTAAAAACCTTGCCACCTTAAGGGCATTTTCGCAGTGTCTCCTCATGCGGAGTTCCAAAGTTTTTAATCCTCGGTCTATTAGGAAGGCTTCGAAGGGTGCCAATATTCCGCCAAGATTGTTTCTCCAATCCCAGAGCTCTTTGGTGGTTTCGAGGTCGGCGACCACAGCCCCCCCTACGGCATCGGCGTGGCCCACCATATATTTGGTTAAACTGTGAACAACCACATTTGCACCGTCTTTTAGAGGTTTATAAAGCACAGGTGTGGCGAAGGTATTGTCAACCACGAATATAGTTCCCGTTTCTTTTGCCGCCTCCGCTATGCGGGGAATATCAAAAACCTTTAAAGTGGGATTGGTAATAGTTTCCAAAAAGAGGAGTTTTATATCTTTATCCAACCTTTTTAGGATTTCCTCCGTATCGGGGAAAACAAAAATAGGTTCTATTCCGAATTTTTCCGATAACCTTTTAATGAGTTTCTGCGTAGTTCCATAACTTTCGTAGGGAACGAGAATTTTATCTCCCTTGTTGAGGAAATTTATAAAAACAGCCGATATAGCCGACATACCGCTGGCAAAACATAGGGCGTCCTCTCCCTCTTCCAAAAGGGCAATCTTTTTCTCCAACAGCATTACGGTGGGGTTTTCCTCGCGGGAATACTTTAGCTCGGTGTCTCGGTGGGTGATTACCGACTGCCCTCTCTGTTCAAAAGAAACGGTTTGATATATTGGCGGGTGTAGAGATTTCACAGGCTCGAAATCTTCCTTACCGCCGTGTATGGTTATGGTTTGTATATGCCTTTCCATTTTTGATTTACTCCTCCTGTAGGTGGTTTAATTAAGAGTTAGATTATTCCTATTTAAAACTCTCAGATAGGCATCAAAATAGGGGATTTCTTACTATTTGTATCTTACGCAATACCTTTAAATCAGTATGGAAGATTTTCTTTTATCCAAATTCAAAGGAACTGTTATAGGGGCGGCTTTGGGCGATGCTATAGGTAAAGCGGTGGAGGAAGTTCCCGCCCAAGAAGTTTTTGACTATTACGGTAAAGTTATAGACGGTTTTGTTAAATCGCACCCCTCTTCGCCTTCGGATTATTTAGAGCCGCATGAGGTTTCGGCGGAAACGGAGCTATTAAGGCTGGCTTTAAAAAGTTTGGTGGAAAGAAAGGGTTTCGACCCCTACGATTTTGCCAACAAGCTTATTCAATGGGTGGAAAATACCAAAGTTCATAAATATTTGGAGCCAAATATTCTTTCGGTGGTTAAAGCGTTGGCACAGGGAATATCGCCCGACCAACTGGGTTTGAAAAGTGCCTCGATAGATAATGTTCTCCACACCATAGTTATGGGGCTTTACCATTACGACAATCCCGTTTTGGCGGCCGAAGGAGCCAAACTTATGGCCCTTATAACGGGAAGGGGCCAAGATATAGAGGACGGTGCCCAAATTGTCGGGGCGGCAACGGCTTTGCTAATCGACGGAGACTACGATTTTAACAATCCCGAGGATAAAAAGCGCTTTATCGACGATATTATCCAAGACAGCCCCTCCCTTTCGGACAAAGCTAAGAAGTATTTGAATAAAGTTAAGGAAGCTCTCGACGAAAACCTAAACCTAAACGAGGCTATTATCCGTTTCGGAAACGGTAGCTATATCTGGGAAGCCCTACCTCTGGCTCTCTATCTTTTCTTAAAAGATGTTCAATATCCCCAAAAGGCCTTTTTAAATGCCGTTAACGCCTACGGCGAATTCGGCGGAGATACCGACGCTATAGGCTTTCTGGTCGGAAGTTGGATAGGGGCCCACTGGGGTGTAGAGGTCTTTCCCCCCCAATGGGTGGAAAAGGTTCAGTATTCCGACGAACTTCTGCAGTTGGCCGAGCAACTGTATAATATTCTGCACTGACAAAAATAAACTAAAACGGAGGTAAAAAACAATGCCCTACAAATTGCAAGAGACTTTTCTAAATACCGCAAGGAAACAGAAAATTCGTGTTTCTATCTATTTGGTAAACGGTATTAGATTGCAAGGAAGAATTCGCTCCTTTGACACCTATACTATTTTGCTTGACGACGGTCGCAATCAAACCCTCGTTTTCAAACACGCTATTACCACCATAATTCCCCAAGAGAGAATTGAATTGAAATTCCTCGGAGAGGGTAACCAAGAAGAAAATCAACCCCAAGAGGTAGATGAAAACGCTCTATAAAAATCTTTTTAGTTTTTCTTTATTTTTTCTACTTCAGTTGGTTTTATAACCTTAATGTTCCCTTGTTTGGTATCAGTTTTAAAGTTTCCTTTTTCGGAAATCACAATTATATCGTTATAACCTTTGTTGGTTGCCGCCTTAATGGATTCCTCTAGCTTTCGGGGCACAATATCCCTCTCGCAGATAATACCCTTTTGGCGGAAATATTTGGCCAACTCCCACCCCGCCCTTTTTTCGGCGGTAGTGTCTATTATGTAAACCTTCCGCCGTTGGGTTGCTTTTATATCCAAAACCTCCAAAAGGTTTAGGATTTTGATGGCTCCTCCGGTGGCGGGAATATTTAATCCGAATTCCTTAAAAAGTTTGTCGTATCTACCACCGCGGGCCAATATACCCCTCTTGTGGACAAAGCTAAAAAATAACCCCGAATAGTATTCCCTTGGAGGAACTTCGGCGGGATAAAAGAAGATATTTTCCGTGTTAAGGTCGTAAGTTTTTAGCCACCCATATAGTTTTTCAAGGTCTTGTTTAACAACCTCGGGCAGGTTTTTTATTTGTTTGTATTCCTTTAAAGGGAAAAGTTTGGTATAGGTTTCCCAAGGTAGGTTTTTTAAAAAAGTTTTCTCCTTAAGTAGGTTTTCAGGTATCCGTTTTTTTAAGCTTTCGTAGGCTTGGCGGTGGCCTATAACTATGTGGTAATCTTTTATGGAAAATTTATCAAAAATAGTTTTTATTGTGGCAATTATTTCTGCGTCGGCTTCTACCGAAGGGGCTCCCAACAGCTCAAAACCTACCGAATAATCTTCCCATAGCTGCCGATTACTTTTAAAAGTTTCCCCTTTGTAATAGACCCGAAGGGGATAGTTTATTTTGTTTCTTGTATGCAATACGAAACGCACCAATTGAGGGGTAAAGTCCCACCTTAGGGCTAATAGTTTACCGGTTTCCCTTTCGGGGAAAATAAAACCGTCTTCCAAATCCTCCTTTAGGGTTTTGGAAAAAAGTTCTTTATATTCGATGTAAGGAAGTTTTATTTCCCTATAACCCCATAGGGACAGTTGTTTTTCAATTTCCCCTAAAAGGGCTTTTAATTTTTCAACCTCCGAAGGGTAAAAGTCCTTTACACCGAATGGTAAAAGTTTTTCAATCGTCATAGTTAAGAGTTATACGCTTTGTTTTTACTTCGAAGAAAAAAAATCCTGCTAAGGTCTCTGCACAAATAATATGGTTTTATTTTTTCCTTTCTATAGAAACCTTTCTTAAATTTTCGTCCACCGGTTGGATTTTTATAACTATGTCCGGTCGGAGGTCTTTTAAATAGTCGGCCCATTCGATGATTAATATTCCGTTTCCTTCAAAGTCGGTGAAATCGAAATTTTTGACCCTATAAAGGTCGGCGTGGTAAACCGTTCCCTTTTTGGTTGGATATTCATTTAAAACGGCAAAGGTAGGGCTTCTAACTTCAACTTCCTCGGTAGGTTGGAGGGCTTCAACCAAAAATTGGGTGAAGGTAGTTTTTCCCGCCCCGAGGTCTCCGATTAAAAAAATAACTTCGTTGCCCTTAAGTTCTTTAGCCAAAGAGTGGGCCAATTCTTTTAACCCCTCAAGGTCGACGATTTTTTCTATTTTTTCCATAAGGAGGAATTTAAATTTTCTTTACCGTTTAAAGGAAATTCTTAATGAGAAATAGGGATGAACAAACAATAGCAAGAGCTCTTTTTTGTGCTCTTTAACGCTTTTATAAACCACAAAGGGACACTCTGATTAAATCACTTTTCAAACCTTGGGAAGTTTTTCTAATATTAAAACCACTCAAAAAGACCAATATTTCGGAGGTTTCCAATATGACCGTAGATAGGACTCCTTGGATTGAGGGCAGGAAACGTTACAAAAACAAAACCCAAATGCACTTGGCCCGTCAAGGAATTATTACCGAAGAAATGAAATATGTGGCCCAAAGGGAAGGCCTTCATCCCGAATTTGTCCGCCGCGAAGTGGCTATGGGACGGATGATTATCCCCGCCAACATCAACCACACCCATCTTGAACCTATGTGCATAGGAAGAAATTCCAAGGTAAAAGTAAACGCCAACATAGGAAACTCCTCTTTGGCGTCGGATATTCCCACCGAGGTGGAAAAGGCTAAGGTTGCCATAAAATACGGGGCCGACACACTTATGGATTTGTCCACCGGCGACGCTATAAAAGAAACCCGTAAAGCTATCTTGGAAGTTTCCTCCGTTCCCGTTGGAACAGTGCCCATTTACGAAGCTCTAAAGGTTGCCGGCTCTATAAAAGATATGACCGAGGAACTAATTCTCGATGTAATAGAGGAGCAGGCCCGCGAAGGAGTTTCCTATATGACCATCCACGCCGGAATATTGAGGGAACATCTCCCCTTAATTAACCACAGGGTTATGGGAATTGTTTCCCGCGGCGGTTCGATAATGGCCCAGTGGATGGTGGAACACGGAAAGGAAAACCCCCTATATACAAACTTCGACAAAATTTGTGAAATCTTCAAAAAGTATGACGTATCTTTCTCCCTCGGAGACGCCCTAAGGCCCGGCTGTATAGAGGACGCCACCGACGACGCCCAGCTGGCCGAATTAAAAGTTTTGGGAGAGCTTACCGAGAGGGCTTGGCGCCACGATGTTCAGGTAATGGTAGAAGGCCCTGGCCACGTGCCCCTAAACGAAGTGGAATTCAATATGAAAATCCAACAACAATGGTGCCATGAAGCGCCCTTCTACGTGTTGGGCCCGCTGGTTCTTGACGTAGCCCCCGGTTATGACCACATAGGAAGTGCCATCGGTGGAGCGGTTGCAGGCTGGAAAGGTGCCGCCATGCTCTGTTATGTAACCCCCAAAGAGCACTTGGGCCTACCCGACATTGAAGATGTTAAACAGGGCGTTATAGCTTATAAAATAGCCGCCCACGCCGCCGATATAGCCAAAAACTGGCCCGGCGCCCGCGATTGGGACTTAGAAATGTCCAAAGCCCGCTTTAACTTCGAATGGGAAAGACAATTTGAACTGGCTTTAGACCCCGAAACCGCCCGAGCCTACCACGACGAAGCCCACGGCGGCGAGGGTTACAAATCTGCAAAATTCTGTTCGATGTGCGGAGCTCAATTTTGCGCCTACCGAATTTCCCAGGACGTAATGCTTTCAATAAACGACCAAGGAGAATTTACAGTCTTAGAAGATAAAGAAAAACCCCTTTTGGACGGCAATTTCTTAGCTCCCTAAAATGTTTTCTTTTCTATGTTGAAAAAAATCCTTCTTTCGGTTCTTTTTCTCATTCCTTCGACGGTTTTTTCTTTAGAAAATTCCACTTACGGAAAACCTCTTTGGAAAACCTTTATAGAGAAAATAGAAAACTGCGACCAAGGAAAGGTTTTATTCCGACAGGAAAACCAATTTGCCGGCTCGGTTGACTATTACACCGCCCAAATGGAAAAAAAAGATGGCCTATATAGGGTTATCTATTTCACCCAACCGCCTTTTGTGGTTGTTTATAAAAATGGACTTGTAACGGTAGGCTACGAGGGAGAGGAAAAACAAACTTTTGAACTTTCCCAATATCCCAACCCGATAGTGAAGATTTTGTTTAATCTCCCCCGTTTGGAGGATTATTTTGAAATTCTCCCCCGTTCGGAATATACCTTTTTACTGAAACCTAAAACGGAAGATTTAAAAGAGGTTCTAACGGAGGTAATTGTTTATTTCGACCCGAAAACGGGATTGCTAAAAAGGATATTCCTTTCTGCGGGAGAGGATAACACGGTCAATATTGTTTTCCAAAAGTGGGATTTAGAGAAGTGTAAAAACCGATAAAGGGAAAAAGAAAACTTTACTTTTGGTTTTGTTCTTTCTTACCAAACTCCAACTTGGGTTTGACCAATTTAATTTCGTAGCACTCGATAATGTCTCCAACTTTAATATCGTTGAAATCTTTGAGTTTGACACCGCATTCGAAGCCTTTGGGAACCTCTTTAACGTCCTCTTTAAAGCGTTTTAGACCTTCTATTTCTCCGTCGTAGATAACAACACCTTCGCGGATAAGGCGGGCCTTGGCACCTCTTACCAGCTTACCGTCCAACACATAACAACCGGCGACCGTTCCGACCTTTTTAATTTTGAAGGTAGCTTTAACTTCCGCCTGTCCAATAACCTCTTCAACCTTTTCGGGCTCGAGCAATCCTTCGAGGGCTTTTTTGACGTCCTCAACCGCATCGTAAATTACGCCGTAGGTTCTAACATCTACTTTTTCTTCTTCCAACAGTTTCCGTGCGGCGGGGTTTGGTCGGGTGTTAAAACCTATAACTATTGCACCCGAAGCCTTGGCCAGCATAATATCGCTTTCCGAAATAGCTCCCACACCCGAGTGGATTATGGAAACCTTAACCTTGTCGGTGGATAGTTCTTCCAAAGCCTTTTTAAGGGCTTCTATAGAACCTATGGTGTCCGCCTTTAGGACTATTTTTAGTTCCTTTAATTCCCCACTTTGGATTTTTTCATAAATGTCTTCCAACCTTAGGGCGGTTCCTTTTAATTTTTCTTGCTCTTTTTGGCGTTTTCTCTGTTCGGCCAAAGTGCGGGCGGTTTTTTCATCATCCACAACAATTAGGATATCTCCCGGTTCGGGTAGCTCTTCAAAACCTAGTATTTCCACCGGTGTGCCGGGGGGTGCTTCTTTCAGCCGACGCCCTTTGTCGTCTATCATCGCCCTTACTCTTCCGTAGGTTGCGCCGGCTACAAATATGTCCCCTATCTTTAGAGTTCCGTTTTGAACTATTGCGGTGGCAACAGGCCCGCGTTTAGGGTCGAGCTTGGTTTCTATAATTACCGCCTTGGTTTTTCCTTTGGGGTTGGCTTTAAGTTCTTCCAATTCGGCCACCAAGGTTATCATTTCCAGCAGTTCGTCTATGCCTTGGCCGGTTTTTGCCGAAACTTGAACAACGGGGGTATCTCCGCCCCAATCTTCGGGAATTAGTCCGTGTTCGGATAGCTCCCTTAAAACTCTATCGGGGTTGGCTTGGGGTAGGTCTATTTTGTTTATTGCCACGATTATGGGAATTCCCGCATCTTTGGCGTGGTTTATGGCCTCTATTGTTTGGGGCATTACCCCGTCGTCGGCGGCAACAACCAACACCGCTATGTCGGCAACTTTGGCACCGCGTGCCCTTAGGGTGGTAAAGGCTTCGTGTCCGGGGGTGTCGAGGAAGGTTATTTTCTTTCCGCTGGGTAGTTCCACCTGCGAAGCACCTATGTGCTGGGTAATTCCGCCTTTCTCTTTGCGGGCTACGTCGGTTTTTCTTATTCTGTCGAGCAGGGAGGTTTTTCCGTGGTCAACGTGACCCATTACCACAACAATGGGCGGGCGTTCTTCCAATTCTTCGGGGTTTTCCTGTTGTTCGCTTTCAACCAACTCTTCAACCTGCTCTTCGGCCGTTTTAATTTCTGCCAGATACCCGAATTTTTCGGCAATTTCTACCGCTACTTGGGGGTCAATGGTGTGGTTGATAGTGGCCAGAATTCCCCTTTTCATCAGTTCGGCGATTATTTCGGTGGCGGGAACGTCTAACAGCTCGGCAAGCTCCCTAACGGTGATAATTTCAGGGATTTGGAGAATTTTGATTTCTTCTTCCTCTTTTTTCTTCTTGGGAGGTCGGGAGCTTTTTTTCTGAACCTGTTTTTTAACTTTTTCTTCCATTTTTTGTTGTTCGGCAAAGGTTTTCCTTTTCTCGCCGGGGGCGGGTTTTCTTCTTTCTTTTTTCTTTTTAGGTTGTTTTTTATCCTTCATCTCTTCTTTAGGCTCTTCTTGTTTTTCCTCTTGAGGTCTTAGGTCTTTTGTCAATGACCAAAGTTTCCTAAGCAAGGAGAGTTCGTCCAGTTTTTTTAATTCTTCGGCTTTTCTCTTTATTTCTTCCCGTTTTTTCTCGTCTATTTCTTCGTAGGGTTCGGCCAGCAGATACCTTCTTTCTTCTTCTTCCTCCTCTTCCTCTTCCAATTTGAGTTTTTCTATTAGGGCTTCGTGGGATTTTGCTATTAGCTCCATTATTTCTTTGCGTCTTTTTTCTTCTTCGGTAAGCTCTTGGGGTTGCTCTTGGGTTTCTTCCTGTTTTTCGGCCTCTTTAGTTTGTTCTTGGGCTACCTCTTGGCTTTGTTGTTCGGCGGTGGGTTGTTCTTCGGTTTTTTCTTCCTGCTTGGTTAGGGCCGCCGCCACCAAATCTATCATTTGTTTGAGGTCTTCGGTTAGTCGGGAATTTGCTCTAACGCTTATGCCGAAATCTTCTTTTAAAATTTTTTTTATCTGATTGAAATCTAGGCCTTGTTGTTCTACGTATTCTTTTAGCTTCAAGGTTGTCTACCTCCTTGTTGGTTGTCGAACCTGCCACCTCTGCGAAAGAGGTGGACAGCTCATTACCGAGGCTGTTGTCGGTCAAAAGCAACTTTTCAATTTTAAAAGTTAGCTTTGTATTAGGCAAGAACAGCACACCGACGGTATCTTTACCGAACCAAGAGCCCAAAGTTTTTTTATCTACCTTTAATTCATATATATTATATCCCCGTTTTTTTAGGAAAGATAATTCCCTCTTTACTCTGGGGGAAAGGTCTTCTGCTATCAATATAAAACCCTTAAACCCCTTGTTTGTTTTCCATTTAACGTTGTCAAACCCAAAGGTGATTTTTCCGCTTCTATTAACCAAACCTAGGAGATTTTTTAAGGTCTCCAAAGCTGTTTTTTGTGGTTTTTGTCTATCCATTTTTCGGTATTTAAAAATTAAAAAAAAAACCTTTGATTGAAGGAAAAGGATGAATATTAATCCAATTTTTTAAACTTTTTCCAAAAAATGGGTATGGATTTTTTTAACCTCACCCCCGAAGTCGACCCGGGCGTGAACCCCGTTTAGGGAAATAATCTTTCCTTCACCAAAAACGGGATGTTTAACCCTTTGCCCCACACGGAATTTTTTACCTACCAACTTCGGGGTTGAATATTTTTCCAAACCGCCGACAGTTTTTTGGGTTTTTGTTTTTTTAGCTCCCTTTTTAGGTTTCTCCTTATAGGAATGCTGCCCATAAAGGAGCTCCACCGAATCTATATTCAAAAGATGGGAAGGAATTTCTTTTAAAAACCTTGAGGGTTTTCTTTCAACTTTTTCCCCATCTTTGGTTTTAAAGTTTTTCCTGACAAAGGAAAGATAGAGTTTCTCTTTAGCCCTCGTTACGGCAACATAGAAAAGTCTTCTCTCCTCTTCAAGTTCTTCGGGATTTTCCAATGCACTGTGGTGGGGAAAAATACCTTCTTCCAATCGGGGGAGAAAAACCACATCGAATTCCAACCCTTTGGCGGCGTGGACGGTCATTATTTTTACACCTTTTCCTTTGTTTTCTAACTCCGACTGCATAAGGGAAAGGGATTGCAAAAACTGGGAAAGCTCTTTTCCCTTATCTTGGAAAGCCTTACAGAGGTTTAAAAACCATCTAACGTTGTCCCTTCTCCGTTCGGGATTTGTTTCCTTGTCGAGGTAGGAATAATAATCTACAGCGTCCAAAAGTTGTTCTAAGACATCGGCAAATTTTTTCCTTTTTTGGTCTTCTTTTAAGTTAACCATAAATTGGAGCAACCTTGTTAGAGGTTCCCTAATTTCGGGTTCCAAATAGTAGGCCACAATCTTGAGGGTTTCCACCCAATCGGTTTTGTAATACTTGGAAAGGTCTTTATAAATCCTTTCCCATTTGCGGTTGAAAAATATCTTTAAAATCCTCTCGAAGGCGAGAAAGTCGGCGGGGTTCTGAATAAATCTTAAAAAGGCCAACAAATCTTTGATTTCCTTCCGTTCGTAAATTCCTTTCCCCCCTATAAGGGTGTGGGGAATATTTCTTGCCGCCAAGGCTTTATCCAAAACATCCATAAGGTGGGAGCTTCTTACCAAAATAGCAATATCCTTCAGTTGGTAACCTTGGGCTTTAAGCTTGATAATTTCGGAGGCTATCCATTGAGCCTCGTCCCTTTCGCTGAAGAACTCTTTAACCAAAGGTTTTTGACCGAAATCTTTAGAACTCCTTAGGGTAGGGATTAAATTAACCCATTTGGGGTCACATTTTTTTATTACCGCGTTGGCTATCTCTAAAATAACCCCCTTGGAACGGTAATTGGTTTCCAGTTTTACCACTTTGGGGTTGAAATCCTCGTGGAATCTTAAAATGTTTTCGGGCTTTGCACCCCGCCACTCATAAATAGCCTGGTTGGGGTCACCCACCACACAAACATTATCGCGGGCAAGCAGTCGGATAAATTCATATTGGATTTCGTTCGTATCCTGATACTCGTCCACCAGAATGTATTGGAAATGCCTTTGAAGTTTCTCCCTAACTTGGGGAAATTCCTTTAGCAGTCTAACGGCATAGTTAAGAAGGTCATCAAAGTCCAAGGCGTTTAACTCTTTTAACTTTTCCTGGTAGGCGTTAAAAACTGTATCAAAATCCTCCAATTGGTCTATTTTGTAAATTTCCCCTTTGTAGGAAAAGGTATCTTTCCCTTCCTTGTATTTGGATATTGCTTCTAAATAAAAATCCGCCTTTAGGTCGGTTTCCAATTCTTTGAGGATTAACTTTAAAAGGCTTTCGCTATCGTCCCTATCGAGGATTACAAAATCGGGAGAAAGCCCCAAACGGTGGCCTCCCATCCTTAAAATTCTTCCCGCTACCGAGTGGAAGGTTCCAACCCACGGTAGGGAAACACCTAAGGATTTCTTTATTCTTTCTTTTAATTCTTTGGCGGCTTTGTTGGTGAAGGTTATAGCCAAAATTCTTTTAGGGTCGTAGCCGTTTTTTATTAAATGTTCGATTTTTGCAACCAAGGTTTTGGTTTTTCCGCTACCCGCGCCCGCCACCACCAAGAGCGGGCGTCCCATAAATTCGACAGCCTCCCTCTGCTCTTTATTTAAATTTTCCTTCGCCACAAGGTTTAGAAATTTAAATAAACTGCAATGTCGACCGTCAAAATCTACCTAAAAAAGGGAAAGGAAAAGAAGATTAAACACTTTTACCCATGGGTTTTTAGGGATGAAATCCTAAAGGTGGAAGGTGAAGGAATAATAGCCACCCTTTTGGATTACAAAGGTAATTTCCTCGCAAAGGGAACCTACTCCTCCCATTCAAGGATTGCTTTTAGAGTTTTAACCTACCGAGAGGAGGATATAAATACCAACTTTTTCATTGAAAGGTTAAAAAAATCCCTCCTTTTGCGGGAAGGTATTGCTTCCAACGCCTTTAGGGCGGTATTTTCCGAAAGTGACCTTTTAAGTGGTTTGATAGTAGATAAATACGACCAGGGTTTGGTTATCCAAGTTCGAAGCTATCCTATGGAGGTTTTAAAAGAAATATACCTACCTGCTCTGGTGGAGGTTTTTAAACCGAGATTTATCTATGAAAGGAGCGATTTTAAAGGTCGCCTAGCCGAGGGTTTAAAAGAGTTTAAAGGTCTCCTTTATGGGGAACTGAAAAATCCCGTCCTAATAGAGGAAAACGGTATAAAGTTCCTCGTAGATGTGGAGAAAGGATTAAAAACAGGTTTTTACCTCGACCAAAGGGACAACCGCCTGTATATAGCCGAAAGTGTGGAAAGGGGGCAAAAGGTTTTAGATTTGTTTACCCATACCGGCGGTTTTGCGGTGTATGCGGCCAAAAAGGGGGCTAAAGTTTGGGCGGTGGATATTAACGCCGATGTTTTAGAGATAGCCAGGGAAAACGCAAAGCTAAACGGGGTTGAGGTGGAATTTATAGCGGCCAACGCCTTCGAATTTTTGGAAAATACCGACCAAAGCTACGATTTAATAATCGCCGACCCGCCCGCCATAGCCAAAACTAAAAAGGAAAAAGAAAGCATTTTGTGGGCGGTTTGGAAATTGGCCTACAAGGCCTTTAAAAAATTAAACCCTTTAGGAAGATTGTTTATTTGCACCTGCACTTACCAAATTTCGGCCGAAGAGCTAACTCGGCAGGTCAGACTGGCGGCCTCCGATGCGGGAAAAAGGATATTTGTTAGAAGTTTAAGAGGTCAGCCCAAAGACCACCCCTATGTGCCCTTTTTCCCCGAAAGTTGGTATCTAAAATGTCTCGATGTTCAACTTTATCCCTTTTAAGGATTTACAAAATTTCTAACTTTCTTAGAACTCTATTTTTCTTTATAACCTTTGTAGGTAATTCTGTATTTCCCTCCTCAAAAGGGAATAGTGTCCCAAATACCTCCTCAGGTGTTTTTCTAAAAAAGCTATCGGCGTCAGGTTTTGGGGCGAACGTTTATCCCTTAAAGGGTGGTTGGCAAAAAATACCGCCACAGCTGCAGCTTTTTCCAAAGTAAGGATTGCCTCTTTTTTGTTTTCAGCCAAAGGGATTTCGATTCTCGCCAAACCGAAAAAGGGATTTTCTTTAAAACTTGGCTGCGGACTATTGTCGGCCAATTTAATGTAGGTTCCTATTTTGGGAACAACCCTTTCTTTAAATTTCCCTTCCCTTTTGTCGAAATAGGTGGTTATCTCCTCAAAAAGGAAGGCGGGAGTTCTTTGTCCCTTTTTGAGGTTGAAAAGAATTTCAAAATATTCCTCATCGAGGTGGATATATCGAAAATCCTTTGCGAGGTAGGCCACATTAGGCACAAACTTGGTAGTTTTAACCGTTCCATCCATAAGGAGGAAATCGCCCTCTTGGAGTTTTAAACCTTTAAAGGTTTCCACTTCCAATTTTCTCATTAGAAGGTTGGCAAAGGCCGATATATCCTCGTCGGGGGAATAAATTGTTTTGTAAACCGTATTAAAGCCCCTACCTTTTATATTCCACTCGGTGGGAAAGTTGTTAATTTTTTTTGCCGCGTTGTGAATGAAATATCTTTTTACCCCATTGAAAAGTTTAGGTCGGTAGCGGAAAAACCTTCGGGAGAAATCTATTTCCACAAACCCCGCCCCCAGGGAAACGAAAATACCTTCCCCTAAAAAGGTTTTTCCATCAAAAATGGAAACCCTAAGTTCGGTTCTTCTAACGCCATCTATAAAAAAAACCCTTTTGGGTAAAAGATTTAAATCGACCTCTATCGGTTGCCACCCTTTTAAAGGTTTTTCCCAATCGGGTTTTAAACTTTTAACAACCTTTTTAGGTTTAAAATCTTCGCTCTTTTCTTCCCTTTGCGGGAAAAACCTCAACATTTTCTTTTATGTTAACGGAGCTTTTTGTATAACCCAAAGAAGGTTTTGATGCTCTTTTCAAAAAAAAGAAATCCATAATTTAAACTACCGATGGCAAAAATAATAAAATTTCCCGGTGGGTCTAAGGACGATAAAGACCCCAATAAGGATAAAAAGGTAAAAATAGTCAAAGTGGAAGGTCAAGAAGAACCCCAACCCGAAGAAGGGGTTCTAAAACTAGCCGAAATAAAAATTAAGAAACCCGAAGAACCACCACTAACGGAAGTTTTACCTATAAAAAACGCCCGCCCCCTTACGGAGGAGGAATTTAACCAACTTTTGGAACCCTTTAAGGAAGGATTGAAAAAACTCTACCCCTCGCAGGTGGAAGATGTTTATGGAGTATTCGGAGTGGGGGAAAAAAATGGCAACAAAGTTTTTATGGTCGGGGCGGTAATTTGGAAACACTACGGCGTGCCTCAGCCCTACACATCAACCTTTGTCGCCCTTTTTGAAAATAACCAGTTGCAAAAAATTTCCTTCCTAGAAGCCAAACGCAACTATTGGGATTGGAGAACCCTTATAAAGATGCACAAGCACGAGTTCCACACCGAGGAGTTATTCAATTATTTCCAACAGTTGAAGGAACAGATAATAGCCCAATCGCAGGGAAATCAAAATAATCCCTCCGAAGGAGACAAAAAATAGTTTTTCCCTTTAAGGTTTTGTCTATTTTTAGCTTTCCATTTTTGGGTTTCTCTTTTTCTTAAAACCCTTTTTAGGAACTGATAAAGCTCATCTTACGCTGATTTTGGTCATAAAAACTATTCATTGCATGGGCAAAAGAGAACACTGGCAAAGCCGAATAGGTCTTATTTTGGCGATGGCGGGAAACGCCGTCGGCCTCGGGAACTTTTTAAGGTTTCCCAATCAAGCCACCGAACACGGCGGCGGTGCCTTTATGATTCCCTACCTCATAGCCTTCCTAATAGTGGGAATTCCCCTTATGTGGACAGAATGGGCGATGGGAAGGCTGGGGGGAAGCAAAGGCCACGGAACAACGCCGGCGATTTTTTACATGCTCTGGCCTAAAAAAATAGCAAAATACCTCGGAGTGTTGGGAATTTGGATTCCCCTGGTGGTGGCAACCTACTATGTCTATATTGAAAGTTGGACTTTGGGCTTTTCCGTGCAGTATCTGCTGGGGCTGGCACCCAAAGGCGGGGCAAACATAGATAATCCCTCCGAATATCTAAAGCCCTTTGTAGATTTCCTATACAACTATATCGGCTACCACGGTGGACTGTTGCTAGAACCGAGCTTTTGGGCCTATGTATTCTTCCTTATCACCTTCCTAATAAACCTCTACATACTGTATAAGGGAATTTCGGGAGGAATTGAAAAATTCGTTAAATGGGCGATGCCGACGCTGTTTATTATCGCCGTGGTGCTGGCGGTAAGGGTTCTAACCCTGGAAATTCCCACCGGTCAAATAGTGCTGAAGGCGGCAAACGAAAGTGTTTTATTTGTTTCCGACAAAGGTCAAATCGATATAACCGTCCCACCGTCGGCCGAATTGAAAATCCTATCCCTTTCGGGGGACAAATTAATAGATATCCAACCTAAGGAAGGGAAACCCCAAGAATTGGACATAAAAATTTCCCAAGGAAGGTTAGAGTTTATAATTCCCGACCAAGGAGAAAAAACTTTTTCCTACGATACCTTGATTTTGGAAGTTAAAGGAAATATTACCGTTAAAGGTCAATCGGAAGAAAAAAGTCTCAAAGAGGGACAATATTCATTGGCCATTCCTAAAAGAACCGCCGTCCAAGGGTTGGATTTTCTATGGAACCCCGATTGGAGTAAATTGAAAGACCCCAACGTTTGGATAGCCGCAGTAGGTCAAATTTTCTTCACCCTAAGTTTGGGCTTCGGTGCAATAATCACTTACGCCTCTTATGTTAGAAGAAATCAGGATATTGCCCTATCGGGATTGGCGGCCGCATCCCTCAACGAAACGGCCGAGGTAATTTTAGGGGCTTCGATAGCCATACCCGCGGCGGTTGCATTCTTTGGTGTGGCCAACGCGGTTATGATAGCCAAAGGAGGGGCCTTTAACCTCGGCTTTGTTAGCCTGCCGGCCATTTTCTCCAATATTGAAGCGGGACAATTCTTCGGATTTTTATGGTTCTTCCTACTGTTTATAGCGGGAGTTACCTCTTCGGTGGCAATTCTCCAGCCCATGATAGCCTTCCTCGAGGACGAATTCGGCTTCGATAGAAAAACCGCTGTCACAATAACTTCGGTAATCGTGTTTATAGGAGCCCAAGCTGTAATATTCCTTGCCGGCTTTCTCGATGAAATGGACTTTTGGGCGGGAACCTTCTTTGTTATAGTTTTAGGGTTACTTGAGGTAATACTCTTTTACTGGATATACGACGCCAAAAAGGCTTGGGAGGAAATCAACCGAGGTGGTCTAATACAGGTACCGAGAATTTATTTCTACATTGTTAGGTATTTAACCCCTATATTCCTATTGGCTCTGTTAATAGGCTTTGTTGTGAACGAAATCTTCGGCAAAAGCCACGGACAGACACCTATAACCGTATGGTTGGCTAGGTTCTATTTGGTAGCCCTCTATGTCTTCCTGGCCATCTTGGTATTCATTGCCGACAAAAGGCAGGAAAAACAACCCTCGAACTGATTTTTCGGCCTTTCAAGATTTCTTCTTTTTTCTTAACTTAAAAAGCTACGAAGAAAGAATAGGAAGACATTTGTTTGGTTTTAAACAAAAATTTGCAAAAGGAGGTTTTACTTATACTATGGCCCCCGAAAGGGATTCTTCACATTGACAATCCCAAGAAAGGTTATCGTAATTTTCTATCAATGAAAGGACTATCTCTTTAATTTGTTCCTCCTTTTGTTTCATCATTTGAATAACCTCTTCGGAGGTTAAACGGTAGGAAGCTATACCTGCGGCGGGATTTGTTACCACACAAAGCCCCGCATAGTGCATTTGGAGTTCTTTGGCCAATACAACTTCGGGAACCATAGTCATACCTACCACATCGCCACCAAGGAGGGCAAAAGCCTTTATCTCGGCGGGAGTTTCCAAACGCGGCCCTTCGGTGGCTACATAGGTGCCCCTTTTGTGGTAACGAAAACCTTTTTCCTCCAATAGGTTTTGTAGCTCTTTCCTTAACACGGGACAAAAAGGCTCCGACACATCTATATGGACAACCTTTTTTTCTTTTACCAATTTTTGGGGAAGATTTTTAGCTTCCCCTTCCAAGGAAGGACTAAAAGCCCCTTCGTAAAAGGTATTTACACGGGATTTTGTAAAGTCCAAAAATTGGTCAACTATTACAAAATCCCCCGGTTGGAGAAGTTTATTTATTCCTCCCACCGCGTTTATTCCGACAACCGCTTTAGCACCCGCTTCTTTTAAAGCCCAGAGGTTAGCACGGTAGGGAACCCTGTGGGGAGGGTATTGATGGTTTTTCCCATGACGGGCTAAAAATAAAACTTTTTTATCCCCGTGGCGGGCTACCAATATAGGCGCCGATGGTTCCCCGAAGGGGGTTTTTATTTTCAATTCTTCAACAATTTCCAAACCTTCGATTTTGTAAAGACCGCTTCCTCCTATAAAAGCCAGCATAAAGGAAAAATAGATATATCGGCGAAGCCTACAAAGGAGTAGTTAAACAACTTTCAAGGAAGCTAAACCATAAAAAAAAACACTTCTTATTAAAAGAACCACTCCTATTAACAAGTTTTGCAGGGTGTAAACTTATACAAAATTAGGATATGGAACAATTGAAACAGCAATGGCAAAAATTCCGGGACTGGTTTAAAAGCTTGTCGCTGTGGAAAAAAATCCTCGTTGTCGGTGTTCCTACAGCTCTTATTATAACCCTATTGGCTGTTGCCTATTTTACAACGCCCCATTACTCGTTGTTGTTTTCTAATTTAGACCCCAACACTTTGCAGAAGATAGAGTTCACCCTTAGCCAGTTGGGAATAAACTACAAAATTGACTATAAAACCGGTGCGGTCTATGTGCCCGCCGACAAAGTTGAGCAGTTGAGAATACTCCTTGCTGAAAAAGGGGTAATTTCTCCCGAAAAAAAGGTTGGGTTTGAAATATTTGAAAACCAGCCCCTAACAGTTTCCGATTTTGTGGAACACATCAACTATATAAGGGCTTTAGAGGGCGAGCTGGAAAAAACTATTAGGGCTATAGATGCTGTGGAAGATGTAAAAGTTAATATAGCCCTTCCCAGAGAATCTATATTTGCCCGCCCCGAGGCCGAACCCAAGGCTTCGGTTTTAATTAAGCTAAAACCGGGAGCCCAGCTAACACCGGAGCAAATAAAAGCTATAAGGGATTTGGTGGCCGCCTCGGTGGTCGGTTTAAAGCCCCAAAATGTTGTTATTGTTGACCAATACGGAAGAGATTTAACAGCCCTTATAGGGGACGACACTTCGGTTATAGGTCTTGCTACAAATCAACTTAAGTTAAAACTCAAATACGAGGATTTACTCCAAAAACAAATCCAAAGCATATTGGATAGCGTTGTTGGATTTGGGAATGCGCGCGTCAAAGTTTCTTTGGCGTTAGACTTTGCCCAACGCCAAGAAAAAGCCTATGAGGTAAACCCCGACCAAACGGCGGTTGTAAGCGAACAGAAAAAACAGACCATTAAAAAGACAGTTTCTCCCGAGGGTGTTCCCGGAAGCGAATCCAATGTTCCCCCTCAGGTGGGCAAAGGTCAAAAGAGCGAGTCGGTGGAAAAATCCAAGGAAATTATCAAAAACTACGATGTTTCCTATATTCAAAAGCTGATTAACGACCCTACGGTAAAAGTCGAAAGGGTTTCGGTGGGAGTTATTATTAACTCCGACGTAAAAGGTATCGACCCCCAAAAAATTAAAGAGTTCTTAATTAACGCTTTGGGTTTAAATCCCGCCCGCGGTGATACGGTTACGGTAGTTGCCTTACCCTTCAAAGCTAAGGAGGAGCTCCAAAAACTATTTGCCCAAAAACCTAAGGAAAAACCCATTCCTTGGAAGGTTTATGCCCTTATAGCCTTCCTGTTGGCGTTAATAATAGCGGTGGTTATCTATCTCCTCCTACGCCGAGAGAAAATCAAAGAGGAAGAGGTGGAAATTGCGGTTTACGGTCGTATGCTGGGAGCCCCCGCCGGTGCCGCGGCCGTAGCCCAGAAGGCGGAAGAAACCCTTACAGAACGTTTAAACAATATGGCAAAGGCCAACCCCGAACTTTACAAGAAACTATTACTAAGGTGGTTGAAATCTTCTTAATCCGAGGAGTAAGTTATTTCTATGCCTTTTCTTTATATCCTCTTTTGGGGCAGTCTCGCAACCTTCCTATTTGTTCTATCTTCCTTCCTAATACTTATTTTTAAGTTTTCCCACTGTTGGGATTGGAAGATTTTCCTTCACTTGGATTATTTTTATATTCTGGCCGCCTTTGGTTTGATTTTCCTTTACCACACCTTTGATATGTTAAGGTTAAAAACCATCGCAGAGGTTTACAACATTAAGTATTCAACTCTTTACGGTTATTTAATGTCCTTTATTGCAACCTTTGGAGCGACTATAACCCCCGCCCACGTAGGTGGAGAGTTGATAATTTTTTACCTCCTCCATCGGTTAAGGGTTAAAAGACACAAAATAGTGGGGACTATTATTTTTAAAACCGTTTCTGGTTTTAGTTTCTTTCTTATAACTTTACCTATTTTGTTTGTAAATATTTTTAAAAATCCCCATCTGTTGGATAAGGTTTTAATATTGGCCGCTATTTTTATTCTTTTTGGCATATTATCTTTGCCTCTTGTTGTTTGGCTTAGAAAAAAAGAGGAAAACAAACAAGGCTTTCTAAAAAAGATAAAACTTTACTGCTTGGCGATTATATATTTTTGGAAAAAGGACAAAGTAGCTTTTCTAAAGGCTTGTCTATATTCGATAATGCTTTATGTAGTTTTTCTAAATTTTGCCCCTGTTTTGCTTAAAGCCTTACGTGTAGATTTTGATTTGTGGGAAATTTATCTACTTCAACTTCCCCTAATTTACGCAATTTTTTCCAGCCCCTCCCCCGGCGGCAGCGGCGTGGGAGAGTTGGGGGGTATAGCTATTTTCCAGGGAATTATTCCCCCCTCCCTTTTGGGAATTTTTGTAATCCTATGGAGGTTTTTCTCTCAATATTTTTCCGCCATAGTTGGAGGAATTCTTTTTATCCACCTTTTGTTGAAAGATATACATCAACTAAAAAAGGAAAGAATTTAAAAACGGGTCAAAGTTTTTTATTTTTAAGCCCCGTTGGGATTTAAAATTTTTCCCAACCCCTCTTGGAGTAAAGTTTTCATTTTTTCCACTTCGGTGGTTGGTTTCTCCGAACGGTCTAACTTTTGGAGGGCTAGGTTATAAAGATTCTCCAAATCCTTATAAGTAAGCAAATTTATATATCCCAAATAGTGGGCTATTTTTAAGTTTAACCAAACCGAGGTTAATACTTTTTTGAAATCTTTAATATTGGTATTTTTCGATAGCCGCTCTAATTGGTAATAGGCTTTCAATACGGGCAGGGGAATTATTATTGTTTCCTCCCTTACGGAGGCTATAAGGTTATCCACCGCCGTTATAGCCGCACTGTAAGAAGGAGGATTTACCTCCAAGACTGCCTTAATCAGAGCCAGCGAACTTAATAAGATATCCTTGGGAAGAATTTGCCTTTTTATTACAAATTCGCTTTTTAAGTTGTTTAAAATATCTCTGGCCGCAGGTAGTTCATAATTTTGAAGGTAGATAATAGCAAGCGACAGCTGTTTAGTAAGGTCATTTAGGTTTTTAACATTGCTAAGCTCCTGGGTAACCGAACTTAAGATTAGAACCTTCCTGTCGAGGGGAACTATCTTCAATATTTCCTCTATCGTTTTTAGAGCTTTTTCTTTCTCCTTTTGCAGCAGTTGCTTTCTCAATTCCAAAAATAGGTAATACAGATTCCCCTTCACATTGGGGTGGGAAAGTTTGGTTTCCAACTTTTGAAGATAGTTTTTAAAACCCCCGGAGGTTTGGCCAAAAGTTCCACCGAGGGGAATTAAGAATAAACAACCGCCGACAATAAAAATTTTTTTGACTTTATTAAAATTTCCCATGGTCGAAAAAAATTTTGCTGTTTTTGGCAATTTTACCTAAGAACCTCGGGTAGGTAATTTTTTCTATTACTGTGGAAACCGTAGCAGGTAGCTTCCTTTTTACTTACCAACCTTTGGTTTTTGAGGAATTAAGTTCCACCCAGGACTATGTTCGCAGCAAGGAAGTAAAACCTTTTCAAGTTGTTGTAGCCCTACACCAGACCAAAGGAAGGGGAAGAAGGGGAAACAGTTGGTATTCCCCAAAAGGGAAAGGGCTTTATCTTTCTTTCAAAATTCCCAAAAACTTCCTCCGATTGGAACCTATAAAGTTAGGTTGCCTATCTTTGGTGGTAGGTTTATCGGTTTCCCAAACGGTGGACCAATATGTTTTCTCCTCCCTAAAATGGCCCAACGATGTATATATTCGAAACAAAAAAGTTGCGGGAGTCTTAATAGAAAACACTTCGGAAGGTTTAATAGTGGGCATAGGGGTAAACCTAAATACGGAAGATTTTCCTCCTTTCCTTAAAATGCGTGCTACCTCTATTTACAGGGAAACCCAAACTTTGGTAGAGCCCCAACAATTCCTTAAAGAGTTGCTTTTAAATTTAAACGAAAACCTAATAAAGTTCCAAAAAGAGGGCTTTACACCTTTCAAAGGAACTGTGGAAAGAAAACTCCTTTGGAAGGGTCAGAGGGTAATATTAGATAACCGTGAATGTGGAAAGTTTTTAGGTATTGATGAAAACGGTTTTGCGGTAATAAAAACCTGCGTTGGAAATCTTAAGAAAATTCCTTACGGGGATATATCCCTTAGAAGGGAACCTTAAAACGAGAAAACCAAAGTAGGAGTAAGTTCTAAAATCAATCCTTAATGTTTAAAAAAAGCCTATTTTCCCTTTTGGCCTTCTCTTTAACTGTTTTACCAACGGAAGGAAATATAACTTACGCTAACCAACAGAAGGAAAAAATCTTAACCATACAAGAAGCCCTATCTATCGCAACCAAAAGGAACTTACAAATAAAAGCCCAATATTCAAAGTATGAAAGCGATAAATACAAATTTTATTCTCAAATAGGACAAAGATTTGGCCAGATAACCCTATTTTGGAAATACACCCAATACAAATTTCCAAGAACGGTAGCCCCCATACAACCCCCCCTATTGCCGGGAAATCTTCCGGTAGATGACCAGGTAAGGGTTTATGGATTTCAATATTCCGTTAGACTTTTCGACGGTTGCCAGCAGTTTTTCCTTATAAAGGCAAAAAAATATCAGGCCGATACTTCCTATGCCCAGTTGATTAAAACGACCAAAGATATGCAACAGCAGGTTAAAGAGGTTTATTTAAAAGCCCTTTCGTTAAAAGCCCAGATTCAAGCCATGGAAGAAAAACTAAAAGCAACCCGTCAACTTTACAAAACAATTTATGAGGCTTACAAGGTAGGCAAAAAACCCCTTCTGGATTTACTTAACGTTAAAGCTGAACTAAAAAATATAGAGGCCCAAATAGTTCAATTAAAAAGCCAACTCAAGAGCCAGAAACATCTTTTAGCCACCCTTCTGGATTTAAAGACTAACAATTTTCTCCTAAAGGATGTAAAAATAACCCCTAAGCCCCTGGATAGTGAAAAGCTCTTAAGCCAATTGATTGCAAACAACCCCGACTTACGGGTTATATCCGAACAAAAGAAAGTTGCCCAAGCTTACGAAAAAGCAGCCTTGGCCGAGTTTGCCCCGAAGGTAGACTTTGTCTACACCCGACAAAGGTATGTATATGCCGGACAATCTACTTCCGATTGGTTTTATGCTCTACAGGCCTCCTTACCGATATTTGATTTCGGGAAAAGATTTTTTGATTACAAAAGTGCGCGAGCTTTGGAAAGGCAGGTTAATTATCTTCAACAACAGACGGTTAAAAATGTTATGGAAACTTATAAATCTTTAATAGACCAGCTGAATGCCCAAATTGATATAATCAACGCTTCGCGTGAAAGGGTGGAATTTACAAAAAAGGCTTACCAAATAGAAAAAAACAAATACCGCTTGGGAAAAACGGATATTTACAACTTGTTGGAAGCCCAAGCACTCTATTTTAGCGCCCTGGCACAATATCGGGCAAATATATACGAATGGGGAATATTGAAAGCGAAATTGGATTACCTTTTAGGGAAGTAAATTTAATCTTTGCACCTTTTGAGTTTCTCCCAATTTTCCAAACATTGGAGGAATTTTTCTTTTGGAACCGGTTTAGCATAGTAAAAACCTTGAATTTCATCCACATTTAGTTTTCTAAAAATTTCAACCAAATGTGGTTCGTTTTCCTCTACCCCTTCAATTGTTATGTTGTAACCCAAACTTTTTAAGAAGGCAATTAAATTTTGGATGAATTTTACCGATTTTTTAGAGGATTGCAAACTATCGGCTTTTCTTAAGCCATCAAGCAAAGAGCGGTCTATTTTTACGCCGAAAATGTTTAATCTGTTTATCCGTTCAAAGGAGGAATAACCCTTTCCAAAATCGTCTATAACAATTTTAAAGCCTTCCAAGCTTAAGCTGTTGAGTTTTTCAATAATATTTTCGTGTTCTTCCATTACGCCGCTTTCTGTTATTTCTAACTCTATTTGATTTAGGGGAATATCGGCTTTTTTTAATTTTTCTAAACTTTCTTTAAGGTCATTCCAGAATTTCAACTGAACGGGGGATATATTAAAGCTAACTCTAAGATGCGGTCGGATTTTAAAAATCTCCTTAAGGACGGGAATACTATTTTCAACTAAAACATCGAACATATACCTGAGCAGACCCGTTCTTTCTGCTACGGGAATAAATCGTGCAGGGGAATATTTTTTCCATCTCATTAAAATTTCTGCGGCAACAATATTTTCGTTCACGGGATTTACCCTTGCTTGGAACACAGGAAATATTTCTCCTTTTAAGGTTCCGTGTTTTATAGCAAACTTAAGTTGGTGTTCTATTTCAAGGTTTAGCTCTATATCTTGACGGTAATCCTCTTTAAAAATTTCGACTGTATTTTCTCCTTTATATTTTGCCCTGTCGGCCGCAATTTCTGCATTGGTTAAAAGCTCTTCTATATTCTTTCCATGTTTAGGATAGATACCTATTCCCACATTGATGGACAACAATAAAGAAAGCTCCTTGGTTTGGGTTTTTATACTTATCTCCTTAGCAGTTAAATACTCCACTAAAGAAAGGGCTTTTTCTATAGCTTCCTTTTCCTCCTTTTGGTGAAGTAAAATCCAAAATCTACCCAAATCAAGGCTTCCTAATAGACATTCTTTTCCGCAGAAAGTCTTTATTTTTTGTGCTACCGCCTTAAGAAATTGGTCTACTATTTCGTAACCGAAAATTTCGTTGTAAGTTCTCAAATTTCTAATGTCTACAATATACAACGTGTTGTAACGCTTTAATAAATTATCACCATAGATTAATAAATAACGTCGGTTAAATAGACCGGTAATATGGTGTTTGAGTAGCTGACTTTTTAGTTTTTGGTTTATCAATTTATATTTGTATGTAGCCGCGTTGATTATGCTTAGAAGAATTTGCTCTTTAGTTATTTTTTTCTCCATTACTTAAAGTAAATAAAAAAGACTAAAATGATTTAAGAAATATTTACGTTTATTTTCCTAAAGGGTTAAGTTGTTTTTAGCTTTTCAAGTCTTAAAACTTCTTCATACAAATCCTTAAGAACCTCTATGTAGTAAACCTCGCCCCTCTCAATCCTATCCATTAGCTCCTCAAGTATTCTCGTAAACTCCTCCTTAACGAATTTTTCTGCCTCTTTCAACCTAATTAGGTAGTTGTAAACCTCCTTACCTAACTTGGTGGGGAATAAGAAATTCTTCCTCTCTATGACATAACCTCTATCCAACAGCTTTTGAACTATTTGGGCGTAGGTTGAAGGTCTTCCTATACCGCGTTTTTTCATTTCTTCAATCAAACTTCCTTGGGTGTAGGGGTAAGCCAACGGAACGAGTTTGTAAATTTTCATAGCACTTTCGGAGTGTTCCCCGATTTTGTTACCTTCCTCGTCGGTTAAATCTTTTTGCTCCACTACCTTAAAGGTTCCCTCTTTCAGGTAGTAGACTTCTATAGGTGTCATTAAGTTAAATCCGTCCCTCAAGAGGGAAGTTATTTCCTCTTTTTCCACCGATTGGGTCGGAAGGTCTTTTTTCTCCAATAAGGGTTTCACTTCAAATTTGGAAACCTCTACGGTGGCGGGTCTCATTTGGGAAGCCATAAAGCGTTTGAAAATTAGCTCGTATAACCTTAGGTGGTCTTTGGTCAGTCCTTTTAGCTGACCTGCGAGCATCATCGAACGGAGTTCTTCAACGTCCCAAGGGTGGGTGGGTCTTATACACTCGTGGGCTCCGCCTTCTCCCCAATGCCTGGGGTAGAAGTAATCCTGTCCGAAGTTTTCATCTATGTATTCCCTCGCTATTGAGATTCCCACATCGGAAACTCGGGTGCTGTCTGTGCGGTGGTACGTCGACAGCCCGGCCTCAAACAGCTCTTGAGCCAATTGCATAGTTTTGCTTGCACTAAAGCGGAGCTTGTCGCTCGCTTCCTTGAGCATTACATCGGTGGTAAAGGGCGGGGCGGGTTTTTTCTCCTCTTCCCTATTTTGGAGAATCTTAACTTCTACCTCTGTAAGGTTTTTATAAAATTCCCTCGCAAGTTTTTTGTCTTCAAATTCCCAACTTACGGAAATTCTTCTTTTGTCCTTTTGAGGGTTAGGTAGATATACAAATACTGCCCCTTTTTTGGTTCTATATAGTTTGTCCCTCTCTATGACCCAACCGAGTACGGGAGTTTGAACCCTTCCCGCACTCAGCCAGGGTTTTTTAAAGTGCTCCTGAAGGAGTCTTGAAAGTTCAAATCCCACCCAACGGTCGGCTATTCTTCTGACCATTTGAGCCTCTACGAGGTTTATATCTATCTGCCTAGGGTTGTGGATTGCTTCTACTATTGCCCTTTTGGTGACTTCGTGAAATTCCATTCTCCTTATGTTGGAGTTGTAGGGTTTTATTACCTCGTAGAGGTCCCAGGCGATTTTCTCTCCTTCTGTGTTGTGACAAAGGATGTTGTTGGCTATAAAGTTTTGTGTTTCGGTTTCGAAGTCGTAAACGTATTGTTCCTCCAAGGGGAGTTTTTCTATCTTCTTAATCCGTTCGGTGTAAATGTCTCCGTTTAGAACCTTTTGGAGTTTTGCCTTAAAGAAGGGTTTGACAAAGTCCATAGCGACGAACTCTTTTAGTCGATTCTTGCTCATATAACCCTTGCGGTATATAGCCTCCGCATAGGAGTTTATGCCTTTTTTGAATTGAACCTTTCCGCGCAGGGTGTTGAACGCTATAAGTTTGGTGTAAGACTTGCCGCTAAATGTTTTATTGAGCTTTTCCCTTTTATGTTTTTGGAGAAAGCCGACCCTTTGGGAGAATTTGACTGTATCCTCCCCGTGGAGGAAGATTCGGAAGAAATTACCCTCTTTGTAAACTTTCGGATTTATTCCCAACATTAGGAAAAGGGAAACGACGTCCTCTTTAAGGTTTTCCGAAACAGTTGTTAAATTTGCTTCTCCTTTGGAGACAGTTCCGTCCGCACTAAAGAGTCCTTTAAGGAAGGAGGAAATAATTTCCCTCGATGCGTTGAAAATAATTTCGGGAACCCTCTTGGTGTGAGCCTTTCCTTCCACTTTGAGGACTTTTTTCATAAATTCAGCCAAAAACTTCGAGTGGATAACGACTGTAATTCCGTCCCCGTCGAGGGAGTAATTGAACTTAAACCTTTCTCCGAGTTTATCTATAAGCTCCAAAACCTCCCTATCTCGGCAGGAAATCCTTACGTATCTATCTTGGTGGTAAGAGCCGTCGCCTACCCAAAGACCTAAGAAGGTGGCTAAATCTTCGTCGAGCTCCACAAAGCGGGAAATTTCCTTTTTTGTCCTTTTGAGGATTACCGTTTTATCTTTAACCTCCGCTATGGGAAGAGCTTCTTTATACTCCGCAAGGTCGAAGGTTATCTTTTTTCCTTCCGAAGGTAGGGTTTCGTTAACAACTATAAAGTCCCCCTCTCGGAGCTCTGTAGGTTTTACCTCCTCAAGGTTTAGGTTTTCATCGAGCCTAAAAATGGAGTGGTCTCCCGTTATCTTTATCTCCCTTCCGCTTTGGGTGGTTATTTTGTAGATAGGTTTTTTAACCTTGTGGCGGATTAAGTATTTTGCTTTACCGAACCTTACGCGGTAGTTTTTGTCAACTACGGGAACCCAAAGGTTGGTCGGTTTTATGTATTCATGCCCGTTTCGGAGTTCAACTTTGTATTCCTCCTTAAGTAGTTCAAAAAGCTCTTCCACCGTTAGGTGTTTTGTTTTTCCATCTACCTTTACTAGGACTTTACTGTCTCCCGTTATGCTATCCGGGTCGGTTCCTATGTAAACCTCCGCAACCTCAAGACCCGCCTGCCTTAGGGAGTTGATAATCTCCTCTTTATTTCTAATTTCCCCTTCGGGGGTTTCCTGTTTTATAGGCTCGTAAATCGGTATAAAATGCTCCGGATTTTCTTTCGAAGGCTCTACTATAACGCCGTGGAAAGTGTTTCTATAGTTTTTCTTTTCCTTTATAAGGTCGTAAACATGTCCCGCCGAGGCGGTTATGGTTAAAAACTTGTCTCCGAGCGAAACTTCCAAAACGTCTATATCGCCAACCCTACGCCTTAGCGGTTTTCCGAAAAAGTTTGCTATCGTCCTAGCCTTATTGGGGGATTCCACTATAACCAAAACAGGTTTAATCAGCTCCTTAACTTCTTCGGGAATTTCACCTTTTAAAAACCTTAGAACCTTTTGCCTGTCTTTTTCTATCTCCTCAAAGAGGGTTTTTAAATCTACCTCCTTGAGGGGGATAAATTCAATTTCCTCGCTGAACCATTTAACTTTTTTCCTTAGGTTGTTGAAGGCTTTTGTATCGTCAACCAATACGAGGGAAAAACCTTTTGTTAAACCTCCCGCGTAAAGTCTCGAGGTTCTACCCGACGCTTGGAGGTATCCTGTAACGTCGGCCACTATCAGGGAATAACCTTCCTTTTCGTCCCACCTTAGGGTTATTTCATCACTTTCTTTTATCCTTTCGAGGATTTCGGGGTTTTCTATAAATTCCCTTACCTCGTTTCTTATGTTTTCAATAATCTCCTTAAGACGTTCGTTCTGCTGGATAAACTCCTCGGAGAGATAGGAATATTTTCTTAACCTCTCTATCCATCTATCCAGTTTTTGGAGATACTTTTCGCGAAGTTCCTTATCTTTGGCTATTAAGGGTCTTATTGCAACTAAAGCCCAAAGGATGTGGGAAATATGTTCTTCCACCTTAAGGGTAAACTTGAGCTTGGGAACACCCACAAATAGGGCATATCTGACCACATGGGGCATATCGAAACCCCGTGCAAGGGGGTTCCTATAGGAAGCTATACCTACAAAGGCGTTAACTTTTCCCTCTTCGTAATCCTTTAGGTGTTTGTCCAGTTCTTCATAGCTCCTTACATTGAGACCTTTGGAATTTAGATATTCCACCAAACGGTCAACTTCTTCCTTACCCCTATCTTGGGAAATGTATATAAGTCCCCCTTTGGGGTGCTGTTTAACAAAATCGGCAACAAAGTCCCATAAAGGTTTGTGGTCGGTAAGAGATTTTTTTCCTTGTAGGAATTTATCCTCGTAACTATCGACCACATTTCTGAGGTAAAAAAGCGGACGACCGACCTCAAAACCGAGAAGTTCTCTAAAAAGTTTAATCCTCTCGCTACGGGGGTTGGAGGTGGCCGACGACACTATGAGAACACCCTTCCTAACTTTTTCGGCATGTTTCTTTAATTTTTCTTCTTCTTTTTTAAGTTTTTCCCATTCTTCGGGGCTAACATTGGGTTTTTGGGCCAGCTCTTTGCGGAGTTTTATAATTTTTAAGGCCCATTCAATCTCTTTTTCGGTAAAGCCCAACAAGTAAAGGGCTTTGTCGATGTTTTTGGCCGTTTTAAGGAAACTATCAACATCGTCGACAAATATTAGCTCGTAAACCCCTTTGGGGATTTTATCTATGTTCCGATATAGAAACATCGAGGTTGTTATTAGAATTCGGAAATCGCCTTCCTCCAATCTTCTAAATCTTTCTTCTTTTTGTTTTTTGGTCAGAGATGGCTTTTCACCAAAATAAAGGAGGTATTCTTCGGGAACGCCCATTTTGCGGAGTTTGTTTATCGCCTGTTCCACCAAAAGCCGTGTGGGGAATATAAGATAACTCTTTTTGTTTTTTTTCTTGGCGAGGTAATAGCTCAAGGTAAGTCCGAAGGTGGTTTTTCCTATCCCGGTGGGGGCAAGAAGGGCAAAACTCCTTCCGAGGAAAAACCTTTTAAACCAAGCTTCCTGCAAACTCCAAGGATAGGAACGGTGTATTTCAAAAAAGAAGTTTCTAAATTTTTCTAATTCCTCCTTTAGGGTGCATATTTCTTTAAAGTCCTTATTGAGTTTATTTTCTTTGAGTAATACCTCGCAAGCTTTATCTTCATTTTCTACTTGTTGGGGTAGACACTTGGAGCAAGGTAATCCCTTTTGGAGTCTTATATCGCTAATCGGGCCTCCGCAGTTGGGGCAAGTTTTTTCAAATATCGCCTTTTCCTTTTGGGTTTTTACAGTTTTTTCACTCATGGTGGTGGCTCTTTATATTTTTATTTACCGACCGAGGTAAGTTTTGGAATAGGAAGGAAAACTTTCTTGGGAATTTAGAGGAAAGAACCTCAAAGTTTATTTAACTCTACCGAACTTTCTAACCCTTTGGGAGTAATCTTTTATAGCTTCCAAAAGGTGTTCCTTGTTAAAGTCCGGCCAGAGAACGGGGGTAAAGTAAAGCTCGGTGTAGCTTATATACCAAAGAAGGAAGTTAGAAATCCTTTTTTCTCCCCCCGTGCGAATTAGAAGGTCGGGGTCTTCCACATAGGGGGGAATATCCAAATGTTGACGCAAAAGGTTTTCTGTTATTTCTCTACCTCCTTCCTTTATTATTTTGTTTACCGCCCTAACTATTTCGTCGCGGCCTCCGTAATCTACCGCCACAAAGACCTCTATTGAACGGCACCTTTTGGTTTCCTTTTCCACTTTTTCCATCCACTCTAGGGTATCCTTAGGAATTCTGTCTCTTCTCCCTATAAAGGAAACCCGTATATCTTTTTCCAAAAAGGTAGGTAGTTTTTCTTTTAAATAATCCCTTAAAAGTTCCATCAAAAAGTTTACTTCTTCCGGCGGGCGATACCAGTTTTCGGTGGAAAAGGCATAGAGAGTTAGATATTTAATACCTAATTCCTTTGCTGCATCGATGGTTCTTTCTGCCGCTTTTACTCCTTCAACATGTCCTTCTATTCTGGGGAGGCCTCTATTCGTAGCCCATCGGCCATTACCGTCCATTATTATGGCTACATGTGTTGGGATTTTAATCTTGGGAGCCATCAAACACCTCAATTTTAGAACCTTGGGGAGATGGCTTTACAATTATCTGTTTTTCAAATATTGAGGCTAAGCTATCGAGATGGGTTATTATTCCTATAGTTTTATTAACCCGCTGTTTAATAATTTCGAAGAGCTCCTCCACCCGTGATAGCTTTTCTGCGTCAAGTGTTCCGAATCCTTCATCTATGAAGAGGCTCTCCACCGAAGCCCCTTTGTCTAAGTAAGCACCGAAACCTAATGCCATTGATAGGGAAGCCAAAAAGGTTTCTCCTCCCGATAGGGTTGCCACCGCCCTTTTGGCATCGGTGGCTAAGTCCCATATTAGAAGGTTTTCATCTTCGAAAATAAAGCGGTAACGGTCGGTTAATTTCCAAAGGTACTCGCCGGCAAGCTCAACTATATCTTCCAATGCTTTTGATACAACAAAGTCCTGCAGTCGGTCGGCTTGAAAATCCTCTTTGAGTTCTTTTAAAAGACTCCATTGATGGGTTAGTTCTTTTTCCTCTTTTTGAAGTTTTTCTTTCTCTTTCAACCTTTTTTTGGTTTCTTCTATTTCCCTTTTAAGGGCTCCTATTCGGGTGGTTATTTCCTCCAATTGTTTTTCTTTTTCTGTAAGTTCCTCTTGAAGTTCTTTTAATTTTTGGAACTTGTTAGGGTCTACATTGTTCAGTTCCTTTTTAAGGTTTTTTATTTGAAGAGTTATTTCCTTTTGTTGGTTTTCCCAATGTTCTAGCTGTCCTTTTATTTGGTTTATCTTTTCCAGCTCTTTTAGTATTTCCTTGGGAGTTTTTTCTATATTGATTTGTTTTAGTAGTT
>JAADES010000040.1 GCA_013153315.1 Aquificota bacterium | reverse complement strand
AAGCAGGCGTTAGTGAAACTAAATATTGCGGGTCTACTCCTGAGGACTATGTAGGGTCGCAATCCCGCGTTAAGCAGGCGTTAGTGAAACACGGGGAAACGGGGCAACCACTTACCCCTGGCGATGTTTGTCGCAATCCCGCGTTAAGCAGGCGTTAGTGAAACAAGGTGCTCCTAAAGTTGATGCTGGGAGAGGAATGGTGGTATGTGTCGTCGCAATCCCGCGTTAAGCAGGCGTTAGTGAAACAAAACCCCTCCTGTTTCTTTTTTTTTAGAAATTTTTCTCCCGACAAGTAAGGTCGCAATCCCGCGTTAAGCAGGCGTTAGTGAAACCCACTTAGATAGCTCCTCCTTAAACTTGGCAACGTTGCTTTGTCGCAATCCCGCGTTAAGCAGGCGTTAGTGAAACGTCCTCTGGAACCTAAAGGTCGACTGGTTTAACTACCTGGTCGCAATCCCGCGTTAAGCAGGCGTTAGTGAAACACTCACCCGCCTGAATTTAATACCTATCCCGTTTATTGTCGCAATCCCGCGTTAAGCAGGCGTTAGTGAAACTTTATTGAGTTTTGGATGCCTTTGGCAAAAAGAGAGCGTATAGTTATGTCGCAATCCCGCGTTAAGCAGGCGTTAGTGAAACTCTAGACAAAGAAGTTAGAGACAAAGTTACTTTTAAAGTCATTGTCGCAATCCCGCGTTAAGCAGGCGTTAGTGAAACCACTGCCAGTTGGAGCGTACCCTTGGTCTCCGGGGTTTGGTATTTGGTCGCAATCCCGCGTTAAGCAGGCGTTAGTGAAACCAACCCTTTTTCGGGGTTGTAATCCATTCCGACATCCACCAAGATAAGTGTCGCAATCCCGCGTTAAGCAGGCGTTAGTGAAACGGCGGCGCCTCAAACACTTAATTATAAGCAATTTCCAAATAAAAAACCTCACAAATAATTTTGTCTGTCTCTGAAACCCGCTTCACTTCTTTGTAGGAAACTTTAGCTTAGAGCGAAGCGGCTTTGCCTTACTTTCGGTTTTCAGTTACCAAGGAACCGTTTCCCAACCTTTAATTTTTCATTAAAGCAAATGTTTTAATTTTAGTCAATATAAAATCTTTTTAAAGACCATCTTTATACCTAAGAAAATACTTAAACTTGACATAGAACTTTAAGGAGAACTAGAATAAAGTTTCTTTTTCTAAATTAAAGGGGAGTTGAACAAAAATTTGTCCTTAACAAGGATAGACTAAAAAGGCTCATTTCGGGAGCAAGAAAGAAAATGAATTAACGCTTAAAGGTATGTATTTATCCGTAACTACTGTTAATTTTAGATACTAATCTTGGTTTTTTAATTGTTAAACAAGCTGAAATAGGTTTTAAGTACTTTTATCCCTAAAAAGGAAAAATTTTAAATGTCGACTAATTTACCTTCAGCTCAATGTTTAGTTGTAATTGTCAATTTAAAGTTTTTTGTCAAGTTTATAAGCAATTAAGAGTTTATCAAAAGTCGTAATAAGAAGCTTAAAGGCAGGAAGATTAAAGCCTTTGGAGGACAAAATTTTTAAAGTTTTCCAATAGTTTTAAACCCTTCTTTTGACTCTTTTCGGGATGAAACTGGAACGCTACTATATTCTCGTAAGCAACTCCGGATGTGAAATAAAAATCGTCGTAATCGGTTTTTGTTAGAATTATGTTGTTATCTTTAGGACTTACATAGTAGGAGTGCACAAAGTAAAAGAAATCCCCATCTTGGAGACCATCTAAAATAGAGTGCCCCTTTTGGAGATGGATTTCGTTCCAACCCATATGGGGGACTTTGCTTACTTTGTCCCCAAAGTGGATAACTTCACCCTCGAAAATTCCTAAACCTTGGTGAGTTCCAAATTCATAACTTTTCTCAAAAAGGAGTTGCAAACCCAAGCATATCCCCAAAAAGGGTTTTTTTCTGTCCAAAATTTCCCTCTTTAGGGTATCCACAATTTTTAATTCTCTTAAATGGTTCATAGCATCGCCGAAAGCCCCCACACCGGGGAGAACTATTGCATGGGCTTTTTGAATATCCTCCCTTTGGTTTGTTCTAATAACCTTAAAACCCACTTTTTCTAAAGCTTTTGCCACACTCCCTAAGTTTCCCATTCCGTAGTCTATAAGTGCAACGGTGGGATTTATATCCTTATCGTTCAACATTAGGGAAAATTCTAAAATTAACTCCCAACGATGGACACTTCGGTAATAATAACCTTGGGACACAAAACCGCCCTGATGGTCTTATACCTTACAATGCCCGTCCTTTTGGCCGCCTTTGTGGTTGGTTTAATTATTTCCATACTCCAAGCGGCGACCCAAATTCAGGAAATGACCTTAGCTTTTATTCCCAAAATATTGGCCGTTATAGCGGTTTTATTTTTCTTTGGCCCGTGGATGTTAAATTTAATGATTTCCTTTACCAAGGAGATATTTAACTTAATTCCTCAAATTTTCCATTAAAAATAGACCAAATTAGTTTTTAAACCTAGTGGAGTTAACCTTTTTAAGGTTTTCCTACTCTTAAATATTCCTATGAAAGGAAACAACATAAAATTTTTCCCTGCAATGGGAAGCGATTTTAAAACGGGGGAAAATAATCCTTCTCCTAAAACCGTTATATCCCCTTCAGTTCTCCTTCGAAGGAAAGCTTTTAACCTCTTTTTCCTAACACTAAACTGGATAGCTGTAGCCATCGGTTTGGGAATACTCTTTTGGATATTGGGATTTCTAACCATTAAGGGATTACAGGGAATAAATATCGACCTCTTTACCAAAGTGGGCGGTAATCCCGACGACGGTGGCCTTCTTCACGCTTTTATTGGGCATGCTATATTAACAGCCCTTTCAGTAATTATAGGGGTTCCTTTAGGGATTTTAATAGGCATATATCTTTCCGAATATGCCCGCTACAGCTGGTTGGGAAAACTGCTAAGCAACGTTAGCGATATTATGCTGGCAGCCCCTTCTATTGTAATCGGTATTTTTGTTTACGTTGTTTTAGTCAAACCTTTAGGCACTTACAACGCTATAGCGGGAGCGGTTTCGCTGGCCCTATTAATGATTCCTGTAATTTTAAAAACCACCGAAAATATGCTAAAGTTGGTGCCCGACACTTTAAGGGAGGCGGCTATTGCCTTGGGTGCCCCGCGGTGGAAGGTTATTCTTTCGGTTGTGTTGCCGGCGGCAAAATTCGGTATTTTGACAGGAACAATCCTAGGAATAGCTCGAATAGCGGGAGAAACCGCACCCCTATTATTTACCTCCTTTAACAATAACTTTCTAAGCTTCGACCTCTTCAAACCTATGGCATCGCTGACGGTAACAATTTACCAATATGCCCTTTCCCCCTACCCCAACTGGCAGAAACAGGCTTTGGCCGCCGCTTTAATCCTTACCCTTTTTGTTCTCTTTTCCATACTTTTCGCCAAATGGTTTTTAAGAAAACGCTACCGTGTTTGACTCTTTCTTTTTAATTCCTCTTGGAGTTTCTTAAAAACTTCCCTAACTTGGTTGAAAGTTTCTTCCCAAGAACCGCTATTGTCTATTACATAATCGGCCAACCTTTTTTTGGTTTCTATATCGAGTTGTTTTTCCCAACGGCGGAGGAAATCCTCTTTGGTCATACCTCGGTTTTGGATAGCCCTTTTCATAGCTACCTCTTTAGGTGCATAGACCAAAATTGTTTTATCGAACCTTTTTTGGTTTCCCTTTTCAAAAATCAAAGCCGCTTCCAGGACACATATTCCGCCCTTCTCTTGGCAAAATTTTTCGTATTCCTCATAAACCTTGGGGTGCAAAAGATTTTCTAACCACTTTAGGAGTTCTAGATTTTTAAAAACTTTTTCGGCTATTTTTTTTCTATTTACCTTTCCGTCGGTGTTTAGAATATCTTTTCCCAACTTTTGGAGGAGCTGCTTTTTTATATCCTCCCTTTCAAGGAGCTTATGAACCACCTCGTCGGCGTCCAAAACGTTGGCGCCCAGCTCTTTTAAAATTTTTGCAACGCTTGATTTTCCCGTAGAAATATTCCCGGTTAGACCTACCTTTAGGACTGGCTTTTTTTCTACCATACCGCCACCTTTTGAGCTTCTAAAATTAATTGAGCTATCTCTTTGTAGGAAACCAATCTGTCTTTGGGAACTTTAATTTTTCTAGCTTCGGCATCCTCTTTACAAACGAACCAATTAGGTTTGGTGGGGATTTTTACAACAGCATCCTCTATAAGGACTACCAAATCGTTTTCTTCAACATAAGAGTAAGGTATGTCGCTCTTTTTAACCAACCAGAGGGTTTTTATTTTGGGCATCTCAAAAAGGTTAATAATTAACCCTTATCTTTATTTTTAAGTTGTAAATAACTTACCAACACATAGGAGGCGGAAAATACCGACATTGCCAAACCGCCTATAAGTTGCATAGTGTCGTGGCTTTGGATACCTTGAAAAATAAAAACCAATCCTAGGAAAAAGAAAACTACAAACACTATTAAGGTTGTTATAAATAGGGCTTCCACAAATTGGCGAAAAAAGAAACCTACAAAGGCAAGTATAACTAAAAGTAAAAACAGCTTTGCCATTTTATAAATAACATACCCCGCCACCTTTTTGGGTTTTGTCGAATAATTATCCCCTTTAGGGTTTTCTTTCTAAAATTTCCCTCCTATGGAAGTTTTATTTGTATTGCTAACCTACTTGGTTGGAGGTATTCCTTTCGGTTACCTTTTGGGGAAACTTAAAGGGATAGATATCCGCAAACATGGAAGCGGTAATGTAGGGGCTACAAATGTTGCACGGGTTTTAGGTAAACCCTACGGGGTTGCTGTTTATATTTTAGATTTCCTTAAGGGGTTCATACCCACCTATTTGGCGGTTAAAATTTACGGCCTCGACAGTTATATGGTCACCTTAGTGGGTTTGGCTGCAATTTTAGGACATATGTTTTCACCCTTTTTAGGCTTTAAAGGGGGCAAAGGGGTTGCCACAGCCAGCGGTGTTTTATTTGGTATAAACCCACTGTTGGGTTTGGCTGTTCTAACTATTTGGTTCGTTATTTATAAATTGAGCGGGTATGTCTCGGTTGCCTCGATATTGGCGGCGTTTTCGGCTATTTTCCTGGTGGGAATGTTGGGATATCCGCTAAACATCATTATTTTGGTTACCTTGGCGGCGGTGTTAATTTTGGTAAAACATAAATCCAACATAGACCGCCTAAGCGAGGGGCGCGAATTAAAAGTTTGAGCTTTTTCCAATCTTTATTTAACAATCCTATTCGTTTAATGTCAAGTTTCGCCGCGATATTTATTAAAAATTTATTTTTTTTCTTATAGGCCTAAGAACGCTTGCCTTACGTTAATTAAGGCCTAATTCTTCGTTTTAGTTTTCTCCTAAATTTTTTTGTTTTTTTTCGTTTTTAAAAAATTTTTCTTATGCTCTAACAATAGCACCTTTACCTTCTGTAAAGGGTTAACGGCCATACCACACACAGAAAAGCAGGCCTGCTCTATGTAGAAGTATGTAGAAATGTAGATATTTATATGTAGCTTTTATTTATTTCTTTTTATTACTTGTAGCTTTATATATGTAGCCGTTTGCAAAGTAGCTTTAATCAAGGGTGGGAAGTGGAATTTTGTCACTTTTAATTCCTTTTTGTCACTTTCGTTTCTCTTTAGGGGTATTTCGTCACTTTCATTTCTTATTTCGCCACTTTCGTTTCCCTATAAGCATCAATTTTGTCACTTTTGTTTCCCATTTCGTCACTTTTATTTCTTTTCTAAGAATTTCGTCCTTTTATAAAAAAAAAGAGACCAAATTATGTATAATTCACAGTAATGTCTCAAAAACTCATAGCAAAAGAACCCAATTCAATGGTTGACCTTATACTGTTTCAGCTCGGCGAGTATGCCGGACGGATTAAGGGAAGAGGTCGCCCACGGAAGAAAGGCGTTAAGGACTTAGCAGACATATACGCTATAGCCTTGGCGACAGCCCGACAAGAAGAATTAGGCGTTTTTTCTTACATAAGCAAAGATTTTTTAGCAGAAGTAATAGAAAGCTCTTCCCCGCAGGCTAAGAAAAAGAAAACCCAAAGGCTATTCAACCTCGCTATAAAGCTGGCCGACGAAGCTAACAAGTCTATAGGCTTAGACACCCAAAAGGCCTATAACTGGTATAAAAAATACGGCTACGAAGAATTGGCTAAGAAGATGGAAGCGGACTTAAAAAAGGGCTACAGAGCCTTTAGAACACCCCTGTTTATAAAAATAGCCGACGGGGACAAAGTAAGGTTTATAAAAGTAGAATGGTCGCCCTATTTAGCACCTTTTATTTTAGAAATTAGACGGGGCTTTACCTTATACGAGGTTAAAACCTTCCTAAGCTTGGACAGTATTTACTCTAAAAAACTCTATAGGTTTTTAAAGAAATTACAAAAATACGGCCGCGTCGAGGTTCCTATAGAGGAACTTCGCTTTTACCTTGAAGTGGAAGATAAATATAAAAACCATTTTGGAAAGTTAGAAGCTAAAGTTTTAAAACCCGCCATAGAAGAAATAAATCAAAAAACAGATATTTACGCTGAATATGAAACTAAACGGGAAGGTAAAGGGGATAAAGTAATAGCCCTGATTTTTAAGATTAAACAAAAACCCCAAGAGGGAATTAAAGATTTAGAGAAATACTTAAAGGAAAAACCAACGGAAGATAAACTTCTTTTGGAGGAATTAAAAACAAAAATAAAAACTCTTATTAAGGAACTAACTAAGGAAATTTATTCCTACCCCGTGTGGCAGTTTAAAAGACTAGATTACTATGACGCCACCGGGGGAGAAATTGAATTAATTGATTATCTTCTTGAGCGGTTTGAAAAAGTAAATCCTGCAACCGTTTTATGGTATATTGCCCACTTCCCCCAAAATGTAGATAAAGGTAAGGCTTTAGCCGACGCTCTTATGGTGGAAAAATTTGAATACATAGAAAACCCAGAGGGCTTTTTAAGAAGCAAAATAGCAACCAACCAAAGGAAGGAACTTAAATTTTTGTTAGACGCCAGAGTGCAGAAATTAATTAGAAACCTCCTTGAAGAGATAAAGGAAGAACTCAACCAAAAAGGAAAAGTAAAACCAATCCCTGAAGAGGAACAAAAACCCGACCAAAAGGAGGAACCGTCTTATTTGGAATATGAACCCGATATATACGAAATTAACATAGTAGATATAAACCTTAGTGCTATAAATCTATTTTGGGACAAATTAAATCCATACCAGAAAAGGGATTTTTACAACAACTATCTAAAAAGACACCCTTATTTGGAAATGTTTATAAGAAAACATTTTCCCACTTTAGAATCTTTTGAAGAAGAGATTAAAACCTTCGGGGAGAAGGCGGATAATTTTGAAGAAGAAGAAATTAGTATCGAGCCATGGACTCCTATACAATTAGCCCGATTAACTAAACTTTTATACGCTTATGCTCAACAAAATAATATTAAGTCTGGGTAATAACCCAAAATTTGAGGAATAAAGGCATCCCACCTTGGCCTAAGGTTCAAATTATGAGGTTCTATAACCTTTTTAAGGCCTTTCTCAATAGGTTTTCGGAAGTATAAAACATTTAAGAAGCTAAAGTTTTAAGCTAACCGTATGGGATGCTTGACTAAATAAAGTTAAATGGACAAAGTAGAACAAAAATTTCTAAAGGCGGTAAGGGATTTTAACCTTATCCCCGAAGGTAGCAAAATAGTTGTAGGTTTCTCTGGCGGTGTAGATAGCACCGTTTTAACCTTCCTCCTTAAGGAATTTCAAAATTTTTTATCCATTAAAGGGATTACCTTGGTTCATGTAAACCACCAATTGCGAGCTACCGCTTTGCGGGATGAAAATTTTTGTATCCAATGGGCTAAAAAACTTTCCCTGCCTATAGTGGTTAAAAGGGTAAACGTCAGTCTCTTGGCTAAGGAGAAAAAACTTTCTTTGGAGGAAGCGGGGCGGTTAGCTCGCTATCGAATTTTTGAAGAAATTAGAACACAAACAAAAAGCGACCTTATAGCCACCGCCCACCACGCCGACGACCTTATAGAGACCCAGCTCCTTTTTTATACCCGCGGGAGCGGTTTGGAAGGTTTGGAAGGTTTTTCCCCAAAAGAAGGCCTTATAATCCGTCCGCTTTTTTATTTAACCAAAGAGGAACTTTATCAATACGCTCGAAAAAAAAATATCCCTTTTGTGGAAGATGAAACTAATCTTGACACAAAAATAGCACGGAATTTAATTCGCCATAAGGTGGTTCCCCAACTTAAACAAATAAACCCTTCTTTGGAAGATAGTGCCATTCGCCTCTATAGGATTCTTTCGGAGGAAAACCTTTTTTGGGAAAAACATATTAATGAACTCCTAAAAAAGGTAGTTCAAAACAATGCTATTTCCGTTTCACTTTTTAAGGAACTAACCGTTGCCGAACAAAGGAGGCTTTTAAAAAAATTATTTCCCTCCTTGGGTTTTAACCTATTGGAACAGGTTAGGGAATTTGTACTCTCCAACAAACCCTTTTTAGAGTTGGATAAACATTTAACCCTCCAGAGGAAGGCAAACAACATTCTTATAGGGGAAGAATTTAAAACCTGTCCCCCTTACAGTTATCAATTACCGATTCCAGGAGAGGTTTTTATAAAAGAAACGAACACCCTTATAAGGGCTTCGGTGGTGGAGAAAATAGACCCTCAGGAGTTAAAAAATAAATCTCCTTCGGTGGAGTATTTTCAATTAGAACCTATACCTGAGTTTTTAATAATCAGAAACCGCCGCGAGGGGGACAAATTTATCCCCTTCGGTAGGAAAAAGCCTGTAAAACTTAAAGAGTTTTTTATAAAGCAAAAAATCCCCCTTCAGGAAAGAAACTGCATTCCTTTGGTAGTTTACGAAAACCAAATCCTTTGGGTGGTCGGTATTCGAAGGTCGGCCCTTTTTGGGGTTTTGGATACAAATAAAAAACTCCTTAGGTTGGAAAAATTAAACACTACAAATGATGGTTAGAAAATTTATTACCTTTAGGGGCGAACATTTCTTTTTATCCCATCTTTGGACAAGTAAAAATTGTAAATTTAACCTTAAAATGAAGCCGGTAGGTTATTGTTTCCAATGCGGTTTTTTTGAAGGGGAAACCTGCCAGTGTGGAAAGGGAAAAATTCTTTTAACCGCCGAAAGGAGATTGAAAATAAGCAAATTCCTTTCCGGTTTGTTAAGACATTTCGGTGAAGAATTCGGGCTAAAGATAGATAAAAACGGGTGGGTAG
>JAADES010000011.1 GCA_013153315.1 Aquificota bacterium | reverse complement strand
GGATTGCGACAGGCCAGATATTACATTACGGATATATATCCCGATTACACACGTTGCTCTAAGGCCTGCTTAACGCGGGATTGCGACTCGGCGTATTTAACTGGGTTAACAGCCATCTTACGATTTAAAACGCCAGAATGCTCCCCATTTTAATGGGGAGATACGGATTTATTTAATCCGTATTCCGCCCTTCGGGCTTCATTAATGGCGTTCTTTAGGTATTGATTTTTCGAAAAAGTAGTGTAAAATTATAAAGGGGAATAACTGCAGGGGAAAGCATCCCCTGCGACCCGTAAAACCTAAGGCTTCTTAAAAGGGCTGGCAGACCCCTAACAATAGCACTTTCCGCTAAAGCGGAAAGGTTAACGCATAAGTCTGCCCTTAAAGCTTGTGAAACGGAGGAAGGAAGTAAAGCCAAAAAAATATTAAGATTTCACAAGCAATGTACCCGTGGACCGCGGGGAAGTAACGCCTGTGGAGTGGGCTAACAATAGCACCCCGCCGTAAGGCGGGGGTTAACGCTTTCGCCCACGATGAAGCAGGAAGCCCCTCACTTTAGTGAGGGGAGGAGGTCACATTCATCTAAAAATTCCAAAGACAATTTTTCCCTATGAAACAAGAACAAAGTCAAAACAATAGCACTCCTTTAAAGCGGAGGTTAACGCATAAAGTGAAAAAAATAGTTAAAAAACTCCGTAAAGTGGTTCCTTCTCTTAATCCACCAATCCACCAAATGTTCGAGGTTCAAAAAAACGACCCCTACAGGGTTTTAGTTTGTGGAATACTTTCAGCACGAAGTAAGGATGAAAAAACGGTTCCCGTATGTAGGAAACTTTTCGAAAAATATCCAACCGCAGAGGATTTATTAAAAGCACCTATAGAGGAATTGGAAGAAACCTTAAAAGGGATAGGGCTTTATAGACAAAAAGCCAAATACCTTAAAAGGGCTGCAGAAATCCTTTTTAAGGAATTTAACGGAAAAATACCCTCTACGGTGGAAGATTTAACAAAACTCCCCGGAGTGGGAAGGAAAATTGCCAACATCATCCTAATCCACGCCTTCGACCAAGATACTATAGCCGTAGATACCCACGTTCATCGGATTTCTAACCTATTGAGGTTAGTTAAAACCAAAACCCCCGAAGAAACCGAAAGGGAGCTAAAAAAAATAGTTCCCCGCCCTTTGTGGAAAGAAATAAACTATCTGTTGGTAGGCTTTGGTCAAACCATTTGCAACCCACAAAAGCCCAAGTGTGAAATTTGCCCCATAAAGGAGTTTTGTCAAGAATACCAAACAAAGGAAAAAGAATAAAAAACCAACCGAAGGTTTTATCGAAAATGTCTTATTAATGCAGTTAGAAGAAATCAAAAAACTCTTTGAGGAAGAAAAGGAAAAAATCCAATCGTTGGAAGACTTAGAGAAACTAAGACAAACCTTTTTGGGGAAGAAAGGATTAATATCTCAACTATTTAAGGAACTTAAGAATATAGACCCCGCCCTAAGAAAGGAGTTTGGACAAAAAATAAACCGACTAAGGGAGGAAGTTGAAAACTTTATCCGTCAAAAGAGGGAAGAACTCCAACAACAACTTTTGGAGGAAAAACTTCGCTCCGAAAGGGTGGATATTACCTTACCCGCAAGAATAGTTCCTCCCTTGGGTTCCAAACATCCAATAAGTGCCACCATAGAGGAGATAGTTGAAATCTTCAAGCAAATGGGGTTTTCCGTAGAAACGGGCCCCGAAATAGAAAAAGAGGAATACAACTTCGACAAGCTAAACATACCCAAAGAGCACCCCGCACGGGACATGCAGGATACTTTCTATGTAAACAAACCCGGCTATCTTTTAAGAACCCACACCTCGCCCGTTCAGGTCAGGACAATGTTAAAAAAACAACCCCCTATTCAAATTATCGCCCCCGGAAGGGTCTACAGAAGGGACGATGACCCCACCCACTCGCCGATGTTCTTCCAGGTGGAAGGGTTAGTGGTAAACGAAAATGTGAATTTCGCCAACATGATGTTTGTCCTTAGGGAATTCCTACGCCGCTTTTTCGAAGCCGAAGTTCCCGTAAGATTTAGGCCTTCTTACTTTCCCTTCACCGAGCCCAGTGCCGAGGTGGACATAGGTTGTGTAATCTGCCAAGGAAAAGGTTGCCGCGTTTGCAAAGGCACCGGATGGCTGGAAGTTTTGGGGGCGGGTATGGTTCACCCCAACGTTTTGCAGGCCTGCGGTATAGACCCCGATAAATACCAAGGATTTGCCTTCGGTTTGGGTGTAGACCGTTTTGCCATGCTCAAATACGGCATAGATAACATTAAGCTTTTCTATGAAAACGATGTTCGTTTCCTAAAACAGTTTTCTTCCCTTTAATTTTTAACCGCTTTACCTTTTCAAGCTAAAAAAATCTGTATCGTATAATGGTCTTATTAAATTTTCTATTAAAAACCTTGTAAAGGAGGAATAAGATGGCAAAAGTAATAGGATACGCAAGATTGGAGCAAATCGCCAGAAGGGCGGCCGGTATCGACCTCCAAAAGAACAAAACCGCCCGCGTAATTGACATGGTAGAGAAGAAACTCTACGACCTCCTAAAGGTGGGCGAGGAAAATGCCAGCTACAACGACAGGCAGGTTATCTGGCTATCCGACATACCCCTAACCAAAGGTTTCCGCGAATCTATGAGAAAATTCCGCGAGTTGGAAGAGGAGGTTCCCATAGAGGACATCCTAAAATTCTTGGCCAGCAAACCCCCTCTGAAATACCCCTTGGAAGCAGAATTGGAAAACAAACTACCCGAAATTGTGGGAGCTTTAATTTACATCATCGCCCAAATCATTAAAGAAGTTTCCGAAGACAACAGATATCCTTCGGAAGAGGAATTGGACAAAACCGAAAGAATTCTCGACCTAACCCTTTAATCTCTTCTTTCTTTCTTTTGCTCTCAATCTATTAAATCCTTTAGTCGGGCCAATTTAAGCAAAGCATCTAAAGGTGTGGTTCGGGCAATATCGACCTCTTTAAGGAGCTTTTTAATAGTCTCCCACTCTCTAGAAAGGTTATTTCCATTGCCGTTGGAGGAATAAGTTTTAACCTTCTCTATCTTCGGAGACACATATTTTTTCCTTTCCTTGGGTCGGTTAATTTTTAAAGCCTCTATATTGGGTTTTTGGTAGGGTTTCCTAACGGTGGTAGGTTTTTTATCCGTTCCGTATGTAGGAGCTATTTCCTGTTTTAGCCCTTCGATGGTTCTAAACTCTCGGGTTTTTTGAGCCTCCAATAGGGAAAGGATTTCTTTGGCCCTTTCAACAACCTCGGGGGGTAGGCCCGCCATCTTGGCCACATTTACGCCAAAGCTCTTGTTGGCAGGCCCTCTTTTTAAACTATATAGAAATTCGATATCCCCTTCGGGGGTTTCCCTTACTTCCATATGGTAGTTAACCACCCCCTCGACTTTGCCCTCCAGCTCGGTAAGCTCGTGGTAGTGGGTCGCAAAAAGGGTACGGGCTTTAATCTTTTTGGCAATATATTCAGCTACGGCGGTAGCGACCGCTATACCGTCGTAGGTGGCCGTTCCCCTTCCTACCTCGTCAAGCACAATAAGGCTTTTTTCGGTGGCATGGGTTAGAATGTTGGCCACCTCATACATTTCGTTCATAAAGGTAGAGACACCCAAAGCCAAAATATCGCCCGAGCCTATGCGGGTGTAAATTGCGTCCACAATAGAGAGTTTCGCCTCCGAAGCGGGCACAAAACTTCCCATTTGGGCCAACAGGAAAATAATCGCCGTCTGACGAATGTAGGAAGATTTCCCCGCCGCATTGGGGCCCGTTATTATCAATAGCCTTTCCTTTTCGTTAAAGGTTAGGTCGTTGGGTATGTAAACCTTTTGATACTTTTCAATTACCGGGTGCCTTCCGCCCACAACTTTGGTTTCAATACCTTTCTCTTCCACGGTGGGACGAACCCAAAAGTTCTCAACCGCCACCGTGGCCAAGGACTGCAGATAGTCTATTTCCCCCAAAAGGGAGGCAACATTCCCTATGCGGTCTATTTTTTCTAAAACCCTTTCGCGGAGTTTGGTAAATATTTGATACTCCAAATTTTTTATCTTTTCCTCCGCCGATAGGAATTTCTCTTCAAACTCCTGAAGTTCTTGGGTTACAAACCTTTCGCTACTTTTGAGGGTCTGTCTTCTTCTTAGTAATCCCCGCTCTATCCAGTCCTGAACATAACGGATATTGGGCTTGGTAATTTCGATGTAAAAACCCATTACCTTGTTGTAGCCAATTTTCAGGGAGGATATACCCGTTTCCTTCCTAAGTTTTTCCTGATACTTTAAAATCCACTCCTGGGCATTGTTTTTTATTCTTCTAAGCTCGTCCAAATAGGGGTCTACTCCGTCTTTTATTAAACCTCCCTCTTTTACTTGGTAGGGCGGGTCATCCACCAAGGTGCGGTCTATATCTTCGGCCACCTCGGAAAGGTTGTCCATCTGTTTGGCCAACTCCAAAAGGAGGGAAGAATTTGTTTTTTCCTCCAAGAGTTGTTTAATCTCTACCGCCCTAAAAAGGGACTGTTTTAACATTACCAAATCCTTGGCGTTTACCATGGAGGAGGAGATTTTTGAAACCAGCCTCTCCATATCGTAGGTCTTTTCCAGAAGTTTCCTTAGGGCGGTTCTTACCTGAGGGTTTTCCACCAAAAAGGCAACAGCATCTTGGGTTTCCTTTATGCGGTTTATATCCTTGTAAGGGTGGACTATATGAAATTTCAACTTCCTTCTACCCATACCCGTTTGGGTTCGGTCTAAAACCCCGAAAAGGGAGTAAGCTTTTTTCCCGTCAAGACTTTCCAGCAGTTCCAAAGATTTTTGTGCCTTTAGGTCTACTTTGGCAAAAAGTTCGCCAACATAGGGCTTAGGTCTCCTAACAAAAGGCATAAAGCTTTTTTGGGTATGTTTTGCGTATTTAAGCAAAGCGGCCAAGGCGGGTAAGACGCTATCGTCGGGAAACTGTAAAACCTTCAGGGTGGGGATTTTAAAGTGTTCCAAAAATTCCCTTTTAGGGACTTCTCCAAAATATTCCTCCGTAGGTAGGTAGGTGAAATATACCTCCTTAAGGAGGGGTTTTATTTCATTTGCCAACTCCTCCTTTCCTTTGGGGAGTAAAATTTCCCCCGGTTGGAGTTTTGCTATTACATTAAGGGCCTCCTCTTTGGGTAAAACTGCGCCGAAAAATTCACCAACCGCCAGATTTAAATATCCAACCGCCCACTTCCTACCCACGGGATATAAGGCCATTAGGCCCGAGGTCTCCCTTTCGAAAAAGGTTCCGGGAGTAATAACCCTTACAACCTCGCGTTTTACTATACCTTTGGCCTGCGATGCATCTTCCACCTGCTCGCAAATGGCCACCTTATAACCGCTGTGTATAAGTCTATGAACGTAGCTGTTAAGGGCGTGGTGGGGGATGCCCGCCATAGGAATGCGTTTTCCCCTCCCGGCCGGGCGGGTTGTAAGAACTATATTCAAAACCCGTGAGGCTATTTCGGCGTCCTCATAGAACATTTCGTAAAAGTCGCCCAACCGAAATAGAAGTATTGCATCGGGATATTGCTCCTTTATAGTGTGGTATTGGGCAAGCATCGGAGTTAGGTTTTCCTTTGAGTTAGGAGTGTTGTTTAAGTTTTTTTTACTTCCAAAGCGTGCCATAGGTATTTACAAAATTTAAAAAGTTGCGTCGGAGGAGAAATCGAAGTGTTATTAAAAACAAACAATGTTGGAAGTTGTTAAAAATAGTAAACTCTTCCGAACCAATATCAAAGTTAAAGCCCAACGCGAACCTAAAATGCTAAAGGTATGAACAAAGCCCTTCCTAAAAAGGTTGAAAAGGTTTTGGAGCTCCTTAAAAAGGATTTGGGAGATAATTTAAAAATTGACATAGTTGAAAGGGTTCTATACGAAAAAGACGCCACCGCCATACCAATAGAAACAAAAACACCGCAGGCGGTAATTTTTCCCACCAACAAAAAGCAGGTTCAAAAAATTGTTGAAATTCTCTATAACGAAGATATACCTATGATTCCCCGCGGGGCGGGTTCTTGTTTAACGGGCGGGGCCGTAGGCCTAAGAGGCGATGAGGTGGTCATTTCCTTTGAAAAAATGAACAAATTTAAAATCGATTTGGATAATGCCACCGTGGTAGCCCAGCCGGGGGTTATAACCTACGAACTTCAAAAGGCGGTAGAAAAGCACGGGTTGTTCTATCCACCCGACCCGTCAAGCTACAAGTTTTCCACAATAGGCGGCAACATTGCCGAAAACGCCGGAGGGCCAAGGTGCGTTAAATACGGCGTTACAAGGGATTATGTCTTAGGTTTGGAGGGGGTTATAAAATACGGCCAAACTTTCAAATTTGGGGCCCCCGTAATGAAAGATGTTGCCGGCTACGACTTTACCAAGTTTTTGGTAGGTAGCGAAGGAACATTGGGAATAATTACCGAAGCTATATTGAGGCTTATACCCTTACCGAAAGAAAGAAGGGTATTGCTCGCCTTCTTCGACCGTTTGGAAGATGTCGGAAGGGCGGTCACCAAAATAATGACCTCCGGGGTTTTCCCTTCGGCGTTGGAATTTATGGACAAAGCCTGTATAAAGGCGGTAAACGAATATAAAAATCTCGGCCTTCCCGAGGATAAGGTGGGGTTACTGCTAATAGAGCTCGACGGCCATCCGCTGGCGGTGGAGCAGGAGCTGCTTGAAGTTAGCGAAATGTTAAAGAATATGGGCGTAAGTATTCAACTTGCCCACACCAAGGAGGAGGAAGAGAAACTTTGGGCCGCACGGAGGGCTTTGGGGCCCGCAATATCAAAGTTGGGAACCGGAAAGGTAAACGAGGATATTGTGGTTCCCCGTAGCCGCTTGGCCGAATATATCCCCGCCGTGGAGAAATTGGCCAAAAAGTATGAGTTAATTTGTGCAATTTTCGGACATATAGGGGACGGAAACCTCCACGTGAATTTTATGTTTGATAAATCCAACCCCCAAGAGGTTGAAAAAGTTGAAAAGGCGGTGGAAGAACTATTTAAATTGACCGTCGACTTCGGTGGTTCAATTACAGGAGAACATGGCGTGGGTATTACAAAAAAACCTTTCCTAAAGCTTCAGTTGGGTGATGTTGGTATAGAACTGGTTAAGGGTGTTAAAAAACTCTTTGACCCGAAAAATCTGTTCAATCCCGGTAAGGTTGTCGATGTTTAATTTTTCCTTTGTTTGTTTTTTTTGCTTTAAAACCCCAAACTCGTTAAGGATTTAATCTTTCAAACCTCTTGGATAAAAAAGTTAAGAAAAAAAGGTCGGAAGAGCTTTTTCTTACTGTTGACCTTCGAGGGGAATAACGTCTACGTATTTTCTTCCTCTACGGGAAACGAATTTAACAATACCGTCAACTTTGGCAAATAGGGTGTAATCGTTTCCCATTCCTACATTGATACCGGGGTAAATTCTGGTTCCCCTCTGTCTTACAATTATGTTTCCGGCCTTAACTATTTGGCCGTCGTGCCTTTTGACACCTAACCTTTTCGAAATACTATCCCTACCGTTCTTTGTCGAACCTCCTGCTGCCTTACTTGCCATTTTTCTACCTCCTTAATTTTCTTTCCAAAAAAGTTAAATTTGGATTTCTTTTATTTCTAACTCTGTGTAGGGTTGTCTATGTCCCTTCCAGCGGCGGTAGTTCTTTTTAGGTCTGTATTTGAACACAATCAGCTTTCTACCCAATCCGTGGCCTTTTACTTCGGCTATAACTTTTCCTTTGTCCAAGATTACGTTTCCGTTGTCGTCCCTTACCATTAGGGTTTCCAATTCAACGGTTTGACCCACGGGAACATTTAGTTTTTCCACTTTTAGCTTGTCTCCTACCTGAACCCTGTATTGCTTTCCGCCGGTTTTTATTACCGCATACATTTTTTAGCCTCCTTATAGCGTTTTCGGTTTGGAAGTTGCGTAAGCCAAATAATTTTATTTTAACTTTTTAGTATCGCTTTCTATAAGAAGAACCAATTTCTTGAGCCTTTAGATAGGCCTGTTTAACCAAGCTTTCTATAGCTTCAAGGTCGGCCTTTAATTCTTGGCTAAGGGAATTTAAAATTTCCATTATTAATTTAGGTATGTCTAAGAAATTTATCTTTCCCTCCAAAAATAGCTCAACGGCCGCCTCGTCGGCACCGACCAAATAGGCGGTATAAGGGAAGCCTTTTTTACCTACCTCGTAGGCTATTTTTAAACATTCAAATTTTTCCCAATCGGGTTTTTCAAAGGTAAGTTTTCCCACCTCTGTAAGGTCTAAGGGTTTTAAATAGGTCTTCTCCCTTAGGGGGTAAAAAAGGGCGTAATGTATCGGAAATCTCATATCGGTGGGCGACATTAGGGCAAATAAATTCCCGTCGATGGTTTGAACCATTCCGTGGATTATACTTTCGGGGTGAATTAGAACTTCTATCCTCTCGTAGGGAATTTTAAATAGATAGTGGGCCTCTATAACTTCAAACCCTTTATTCATCAGGGTAGCACTATCGACGGTTATCTTTTTTCCCATCTTCCAACGGGGGTGTTTTAAAGCCCTTTGGGGGGAAACTTTTTTTAATTCCTCCTTGGGTAAACTTCTAAATGGCCCACCCGATGCGGTAAGAACTATTTTTTCCACCTCTTGGTCGGTTTTTAAGTTTTTCAACAGTTGGAATAGGGCATTGTGTTCACTGTCGAGGGGAATTATTCTTTCCCAAAAGGGGTTTAAAAAATCTCCCGCCGCTATTATGGTCTCTTTGTTTGCCAAAAGTAATAGGGAATGCGTTTTTTTTAAAACCACAAAGGAGGGGGCTATACCGAAAATTCCCCCTATAGCGTTTACAACTTTATTTAATTCCAACTTTTGGAGGGAATATTCAAACCCTTCTAAACCCAAAAAGTGTTGGGTGGTAGATGGAAGTTCTTTTAACCATTGAGTGGAAGGTTTATCCTCGGTTATAACCACCGAAGGTTTAAATTCTTTTACCTGCTCCAAAAGGAGGTCGGAAGCTCTCTTGGCATATAGTAGCTCTACCCTAAATTTATCGGGATAATGGCGAATGATGTCCAAGGTTTGGGTTCCTATGGAACCGGTGGAGCCTAATACCGCAACGGTTTCCATTAAATCCATATTTAAGAGCTAAATACGCTGGGTGAGAAATTAGGGAAAGACATGGGAAGCAACTTCCAAAGCAGTTAGATAAGTCAAGATTGTGAGCGGGGGCCTCCACGAAA
>JAADES010000027.1 GCA_013153315.1 Aquificota bacterium | reverse complement strand
AGGCGCGCCGCAAGCGTTCGCGCTGAGCCAGGGTCAAACTCTTCTTACTTAACTTTTTTCGTAGGGGAACTATTTGCGCCACCTCACTTCTTTGGGTGGAACCTTCCCTATTCAGTTGCCAAGGAGCCGTCCTTCATCAAGGACATTATTTTTAATTTATTCCTTTTTTCTCTTTTGTCAACACCTTTCTTAAGGTTTGCTTTTTAAAGAACCCTTTCCGCCAACGCAACATTTTTAATTTATTCCTTCTTTTTCTTTTGTCAACACCTTTTTTGAAGGTCGGCTTTTTAAAGAACCTTTCCTGTAAACGGAAAATTTACAATTTATTTCTCGAAATTGATTTTGTCAAGAGGAAATTAATCTAATTTTGACAGTATTAGGGGCCCCTTTTCTGTTATTGCCACTGTATGCTCAAAATGAGCGGCGGGAGTTCTATTCCATGTTATAACTGTCCAACCATCGGAAAGTTCTTTTGTTTTTGATGTTTTTAAACCCGCCATAGGTTCTATTGCTAAAACCATGCCGGGTTGGAGCTTCATTTTAGGGCCTACACCGGGACAGTTAGCTACAAAAGGTTCCATATGAAGTTTTCTTCCTATTCCATGACCTCCGTATTTGCAAATAGGGTGTAGGTGGTATTTACGCAAGGTTTTATATATAACCTTTGATAGGTTTTCTAAATTATTTCCCGGATAAGCTTCTGCTATTGCGGCGTATAGAGCTTTTTCTGTTCCCTCGAGAAGTTTTTCTATACTTTTTGAGACTTCCCCAACTTTGAAGGTTTTTGCACTGTCTCCATAGTAACCGTCCAGCTCTACGCCAAAATCTATACTAACAATATCGCCTTCTTTTAATATTCTCTCTTTTCTGGGGATACCATGAACAACTTCTTCATTTACCGAAACACATAGATAAGCGGGATATCCCCTGTAACCGTAAAAAGCCGGATTTGCTTTAGGATAAGTTCTTTTCAGCCAATCTCTTACTGCCATTTCCAAATCCCAAGCTGTAGCTCCCGGTTTAACTAAATCCTTAAGGTATTCAAGTGCTTCGGCCACTATTCTGTTGGCTGCTTTCATTTTCTCTATTTCTTTTCCCGTAAGAAGTTCTATAGCCATTTTCCTAAGATTGGTTAAGTTTATTGAAAGCATTGCAAGGAAAAAAGAAATAAAAACAACCTAATTAAGGAAGATTCATTTTTTTGCGGACTTCTTCCATTGTTTGAGAGGCTACTTTTCTAGCTTGTTCACTTCCTTGATTGAAAATATCCCACAATTCACCTTTATTGGAAGCGTAATAATTTCTCCTTTCCCTAATAGGTTCTAAAAAGTTATTTATGTTCTGTGCGAGGATTTTCTTACATTGGACGCAACCTATACGGGCTGTTCGGCAATCTTCTTCTATCATTTTTAGGGTCTGTTCATCGGTAAACAACTTATGAAGGGTAAAGACTGGGCAAATTTCGGGACGGCCAGGGTCAGTTTTTCTAACCCTTTGGGGGTCTGTCACCATTTTTCTCACTTTTTGCTCTACTTCTTCGGCTGTATCACTTAGATAGATAGCGTTATTGTAGGATTTTGACATTTTCCGTCCATCTATACCAACAACTTTGGGCGTTTCGGTTAACAAAGGCTGGGGTTCGGGAAAGGTTTCTCCATAAAGGCGATTAAAGCGACGGGCTATTTCTCTTGTTAGCTCTATATGGGGCAGTTGGTCTTCCCCGACGGGGACTGTATTTCCTTTGTAAATTAGAATATCCGCTGCTTGCAAGACGGGATAGCCTAAAAATCCGTAGGTATCGATTTGGTAGAGTAATTTTTTATCTATATTGAGTTTTTTTAACAATTCAGCTTCCACATATCCCTCAAACAAAGCTTTAACTATAGCCTCGCTTATTTCTTCGGCCAATAGGTCTTTGAATTTTTTTTCGTCCTCCACTTTTAGTTTCAAACCTTCAACCAATGCAGGTACTAAGGGCAATACCTTTTCCAAAAATTGGGCTTTCAAATTATACAACTTAAGGAGGTTATATTTCAAATCCTTATAGGTTGGATTTAATTCCAACCAACTTTTGGGGGTAATCATTCCAAAAAGCAGATAAAGTTCGGCGTGTTCTTTAACCTTTGATTGGATAAATAGCACATTCTTTTCAGGGTCTAGGCCGCAGGCCAACCAATCCAACATGAGTTGTTCTATGTTTTCTTTCAATTTCTCTACATTGGTGTAGGAGGTTGTTAAAGCGTGCCAATCGGCGATGAAAATATATTTGTCACCTTCCTTGTCTTGGAGTTTTAACCAATTTTTGATAACCCCAAAATAGTGTCCCAGGTGGAGTTTACCCGTAGGACGCATTCCGCTTACGATTACCCTTTTTTGTGCCATCAGGTTAATATACTCTTCGAGGAAGAAGCTTTAAAGCTAACCTTTAAAGGACAACCAAAATTATTAACCTCATGACGGTAAAGTTTTTAAAAAGTGTTTACAAAATAGAGGATTTACCTCCTATAGAGGAAAACCGAAAAGAGATTGTTTTTGTTGGGCGTTCCAATGTGGGGAAATCTTCTTTATTGAATTATCTAACCAACAGTTCGATAGCTAAAGTAGGTAAAACCCCTGGTAGAACTAGGGCTATCAATTACTTCAAATGGGATTTTGAAAAAAATAAGGTCTACCTGGTGGATTTACCCGGCTACGGTTTCGCCCGCGGGGACAGGAAAGAAATAGAAAACTGGAAAAGGTTAATGGAAGATTACTTTACCACCCGAAGGGATAATATTGCTTTAGTCCTTGTTTTGGTAGATGCAAAAGTAGGCCCTACCGAGCAAGATTTTCAAATGATGGAATGGCTCCAATATTTGGGAATCCCCTACGCTGTAGTATTAACTAAAACCGATAAAGCCAACCAAAAAGATATAGGACAAACCCTTAAAAAGTTAAGAGAGTTTGGGGTGGCAGAAGTTGTTCAAACCTCTTCCAAGGATAGAAAAGGAAAACAACAACTTTTGAAAGTTATAAATCAACACCTTAGGGAAGAATCTTAACTTTTAAACTACCGTTGGGGTTGTAATTGGCCACAGGTTGGAACTTTATAACTTTCCCCTCTTTGAGTTCCGTTTTTAAAACTTCACAATCGTCGGGAACTAATAAATACCTCGTCGCGGTATATATATCGAAACATTCAAACCTACATTGGGAAGAATAAATTTTTCCAACTTCACAGGAATAGGTTTTATTTTTTTCTAACCAGACCAAGGTTGAATTAAATTTCTCCCATTCCTTCTGTTGTTGGTAGGAAATCCAAGTAAAACCACCCAAGGCAAGGATAAAAATTATTAGGACAAACTTTAACCAGCTGGGTAGCATCTACATTTTCCATGTTAGGGATAGATATAGTCGAAAACAAAAGGATAGAAGAAGGTATAAACCGCTTTGGGGAAAGGTTTTTAAAAAAGATTTACACCGAAAGGGAAATAGAATATTGCCGTTCCTACAAGGATTTTATTCCCTGTCTGGCAGCCAGATGGGCGGCAAAAGAGGCGGTTATAAAAGCTTTCTTTCAAACTTTTGGAAAGGTTCTGAAATTTAAACAAATAGAAGTTTTGGGAAAAAAGGGTTATCCTGCCCAAGTTAACCTTTTGGGGGAAGAAAAAAAACTGTTGAAACTCCATTCGAAGGAGATAATAATTTCAATTGCCCACGAAAGGAAATTTTCGGTTGCCGTAGCCCAAATAGTGGAAAAAAGAAAAACTTAAACAGGAGTTGGAATAATATTGCCTTAACCTTATTTAGGGTTTGGAGCTATTAACTTTTCCTTTTAAAGGAAAAACCTAATAACAACTATTTTCAATCAAAGGACAAGCGATTATATACCAAACCTTGTGGAGCAAAAAAACCTAAAGTTTGCAACAGTAACATTAGGCTGCCGAATGAACCAATTTGATACGGACTTTATACGGACGAAATTCCTTTTGAAGGGTTATAAAGAGGTAGAATTCCCCGAAAGGGCCGATATTTACATAATCAACACCTGCACTGTAACCAAGGGTGCCGACAGAGATAGTAGAAAATACATTTACAAAGCGAAAAGAATAAACCCCGAGGCTGTAGTAGTGGCCACGGGTTGTTACGCCCAGGTTTCTCCCCAAGAATTGGCTTCACTACCCGAAGTGGATTTAGTTGTAGGAAATACCCACAAAAGGGAAATTCTTAAACTGGTGGAGGAATACCTTGAAAGAAAAAATCCCGGAAAGGTTTTTGTAGGTGAAATTTTCCGCCAAGGGGAAGTTAAAAATTTCGACCTCGTAGTGTCCTTTGAACATACCCGACCCTTTTTGAAGGTTCAAGAAGGTTGTAACAGCTTCTGCACCTTTTGTGTAATACCCTACGCCCGTGGGAAAGTTAGAAGTGTTCCCCTTCCAAAGGTGGTGGAGGCCGTTAAGAGGTTGGCCGACCAAGGTTATAAAGAAATAGTCCTAACGGGAACCCAACTTTCCCAATACGGTTGGGACTTAAAGGACGGCACAAATTTGCTTAAACTTTTGGAAGAGTTAATAAAAATAGATGGCGTGGAATACTACCGCCTTTCCTCCATGTCGGTGGCAGAAATTGATAAAAACCTTTTGGATTTAATTACCAGCAGCCCCAAAATAGCCCCCCACTTCCACCTTTCTCTTCAAAGCGGTAGCGACAGGATTTTGCAACTTATGAAAAGAAACTACACAACCGAGCAATATGCCCGTATAGTTAACGAAATAGTTTCCCGCCGTCCGATTACCGCCATCGGCACCGACGTTATCGCGGGCTTTCCTACCGAAACTGAAAAGGATTTCTCCGAAACATTGGAATTTATAAAAAAGCTACCTTTAGCCTACATGCATATCTTTCCTTATTCCGACCGCCCCTTTACCAAAGCCTCCCAATTAAAACCCAAAGTTCCACCCAAGGTAATTAAAGAAAGGGTAAACCTTTTAAAGGAGCTGGATAAAGAAAAAAGAAAACTTTTTAGGGAAAAAATGAGAGGCAAAACCGTTAGGGGGTTGGTATTAAAAAATTCCCAAATCCTTACCGAAAATTACCTGACGGTGGAAAACACCACCGATGCCAAAGAAGGGCAAATAGTAAAGGTAAAACTTTAAAGGGTTTAAATTTCTTCCTCTTCCTCCTCATGGAGACTTATTAAACCTTGTTCCACGAGACGTTTAACGATATTAACAAGTTGCCGCCTTGCACGGATTATATCCGACATTCGAACCTTTCCGAGGGCTTCCATATCGTCCAACAATATTTGGGCGGCCCTTTTGGACATATTGCGTAAAAACTTGTCTACAATCTCCTTGGGTGCATCTTTTAAAGCCAAGGTTAAGGTATGTTTGTCTACCGCCTTGAGAATTTCAACTATATCTTTGTCCGAGAGTTTGGCCAAATCTTCAAAAGTAAACATTTTCTCGCGGATTTTGTCGGCCAAATCGGGGTCTTCCTCTTCCAACTTTTCTATAATTTCCTCCGCAGTGGAGCGGTCTAAGGAAGTTAGTAGGTTTGCCGCCTGTTTTGTTCCGTCAATTCTAATTTCTTCCCCGACAAACTCTTTTATTTCTTGTAAGAAGTTTTCCGCTATCTCTTGGATTTGCTGGGCGGGAATGCTTTCCAATAGGGCCATACGCTTAACAACTTCCAACTTTAAAGGTTCGGGAAAGTGTTTTAAAACCTTTGCAGCCGTGGATGGACTAAGCAAGCTAAGAATAACAGCGATAATTTGAGGGTGTTCCTTTTTTAACAAATTGGCCAACTGCTTGGGCGGCAACATTTCCAACTGCTGAAGCTTTATTTTTATGGCCGGCTGATTTAATAGATTTTCCAAAACCTCCCTTATGTTGGGCGGAACCTTATCTATTATCCGCTTAATAAATTCTTCGGGGTCAAGGGAGGGAGTATGTAATAGAGTTTCGTAAGACTGTATAAATTCCTGAATTACGGCATCTATAACTTCTTTGCTAACTGTGCGGAGTTTATCGAAGGCTAAAATAAGATTTCTTAGCTCGTTGGGGGTTAGTTCGCTGACAACTTCGGCGGCAATATCGGGGTCGGTAAGGGCTAAAATAATGGCTCCTTTTTCAACGGGGGTAAGCTCCACCTGCTGGGAATTATTATTTTTTTCTTCCGACATCGGGAATTAATTTAACCTCCTTCTAAAGGCGCTTTATTTGTTTAGCTTTCACCAAAAAGGTTGGTCTTATAATCCTAACTTTTATGATAAAGGTTGAAATTGTAACCCCTAAAGGTTACGCCTTTGCTCGAGAAGTTGAACTGGTTAACATACCCACCGAAGAGGGAGAGGTTGGTGTTTTGGAAAATCACATGTATCTAATGTCGGCCCTAAAACCGGGGTTGGTCTATTTTGACGGCAAAAAGGAAGAGGGTTATTTTGTAACCGAAGGTTTTGTAGATATAACCCCCAAAAAGGTCACTATTTTGGCCGAAGAGGCTACCCCCATCGGTGAAATAGACCCCGGCGAAATTAAGAAAAAATATGAAGAGGTTGTTAAAAAGCTGGCGGCGGCAAAAACCCGTGAAGAGATGGAAGCTATAGAAAAAGAAAGGGAAATTTTAGAAACTCTACTCGCTTTGGTTATAAAAAAATAAACCCTCTCTTCGCGGGAGAAAATAATGAGACTACACCCCAAAATTTTAGAAAAAACAATAAACCGTTTGGTGCAAGAGCTGGTTGAAACCCAAGTTGTGGAAGTTGATAAAGATACTTTTGTTTTCAAGGTCAAACAAATATTTGAGGAAGCCCAAAAGGAGGAAAAGCAACTTATAGAGGATGCAAAGAAAATTCTAAAGGACAACCTCCATCTGCTGGACGAAACGGGTCTCGATAGTGTCCGTGCGGTGGCTTTAATAAAAAGGAAGTTGGCCGAAGAAAGGAATATCCATTTAAATCCCTTCGAAAGGGCAAATCAAATAGCCCGCCGAATAATGGATTGGATAATGGAAGACGACGAAATAGAAATATACGACGAACCTTACAACATAAGAAAGAAAATGGCGAAGATAATCCGCGAGGCTGTTGCCGAGCAAAAGGCCATAGAAAACGAGGCTATGAAACGAGCCGAAGAAGAAGCCTTAAAGAGGAACATTTTAATAGGAAGCGACGATTGGAACTTTATCTATAGAAAATACCTCGCCGAGGTTATGAAGGAAAAAGGTTATGAATAACCTTTAAAGGTTTTCCACAAATTCCTTTAGCCTTTTAAGGTCTTCCTCGAAAATTTTTCCTGCCGATGGGTTTCTTAAAACATAAGCCGGGTGGTAGGTCAAAAAGAGCTTACTTTCCATAAAGAGAGGATTTGGCATAAATTTTCCTCTCTCTTTGGTTATCCTAACCTGTTTACCTAAAAAAGCTTCGGCTGCGGTAGCCCCTAAACAGCAGACTACCTTAGGTTTGACTATTTGAAGTTCCTTTTTTAAGAAAACCGACATGCAGGTTTGCATTTCCAACGGTTTTGGCTTTCTATTTCCGGGCGGACGGCATTTACACACATTTGTTATGTAAATTTTTGACCTATCCCAGTTAAGTTTTTCCAAAACCCTATTTAGGTATTGTCCCGCCCGCCCAACAAAAGGTTTTCCTTGTTTATCTTCGTCCTCCCCGGGGGCTTCCCCTACAAACATAACCTTGGAATGGGGGTCGCCATCGTAAAACACTATTTTGGTTCGATTTTTACACAACTCACAACGGCAACAATTTTTATTTTCCTCGTAGAGTTTGTCTAATAGAACTACCTTATCGGGTAAGTTTTTATTCTCTTCCCCTTTTTGGGCTTCTGTTTCTTGTCCCGTAGAAGGTTGATTATTAGGTCTTTCTTCTTTTGGAACAGTTTTGTTAATTTCCAACGGTGGGACATTATCAATTTCCTTGGGTAGGTAAAACTCATCAAAACCTAACTCCTTTAGAAGTTTTAAGATAGCTTTCAAGCTTTGGTCGGACATAAAAGGAAAAATAGAATAAACCCTTTTTAGGATGTTTAAAAAGGCTATCCTCGGATTGGAAGATGGAACGGTTTTTATAGGCTACTCCTTAGGGGCGGAAGGAGAGACCGGGGGGGAAGTGGTTTTTAATACCTCCATGACAGGTTACCAAGAAATACTTACCGACCCTTCCTACAAAGGTCAAATAGTAACGATGACCTACACCCAAATAGGCAACTACGGGGTAAACGATGAAGATATCGAGAGCGACAAAGTGCAAGTTAACGGTTTTGTAATCAAAGAGCTTTCGCCTATAGTCTCCAACTGGAGGGCAAAAAAAGACTTAAATAGCTACCTAAGAGAATACGGAGTGGTTGGAATTTGGGGAATAGATACCCGTGCCTTGGTTAAGAAAATTCGAGAGAGAGGGGTTATAAGGGGAGTTATTTCAACCGAGGATTTAGACCCTAAAAGCGTTGTGGCAAAAGCCCGAAATATTCCCGATATATCAAAACAGGATTTGGTTTCCAAAGTTGCCACCCGCGATATTTACTATTGGGATATCGCAGACTGGGATTTATATAAAGGCTATAGAAAAAAACTTAACGACCGCCCGCTGGTGGCCGTGGTTGATTTTGGCGTTAAATACAACATATTGCGGCGTTTTGTTTCCGAAGGCTGCAGGGTAGCGGTCTTGCCTCCCAATCTGCCCTTCGAAGAAATAGAAAAACTCAATCCCGACGGAATATTCTTGTCCAACGGGCCGGGAGACCCCGAAAATGTGGTTTACGGTATAGAGCTGGCAAAGCACTTCTTTGGAAAAAAGCCGGTTATGGGAATTTGCTTAGGCCACCAAATAATAGGCTTGGCCTTGGGCGCTAAAACCTACAAGCTGAAATTTGGTCATCACGGTGGAAACCACCCGGTTAAAAACCTTCTAACCGGCCACGTGGAAATAACCGCCCAAAACCACAACTTTGCGGTTGACGAAAATACACTTCCCAAAGAAATGGAAATAACCCATATAAATCTTTTGGATAACACTTTAGAGGGTATGAGGCATTCTAAACTGCCTATATTGAGCGTTCAATACCATCCCGAAGCTTCTCCCGGCCCCCACGACAGTTATTACATTTTTAAAGAGTTTAAAAAATTAATGGAAAATGCCGCTTAAAACCTTTTAAAAGATTAGTGCCGTAAGATAAGCTTGCATGCACGAGTTTTCTATAGTTTCCTCCCTTATGAACCTTATAGAGGATTATGCCCGCCAATATGGCGCAAAAAAAGTGACTAAGGTTGTTGTTGGTGTAGGTAGGTTATCGGGTATAGAGCCTGACCTGCTTCAGCTGGCCTTCGATACCTTCAAGGAAAAAACAATTTGCGAAGAGGCCGAGCTGGTTATTGAAATGGAAGATTTAAAAATCCAATGCAGAGATTGCGGAAAAACTTCCACCATGGGGGAAAAACTTTCGCGGAAGTGTCCCAATTGCGGTTCACTAAATACCGAAATAATAGGGGGTCAGGAGTTGTATTTAAAAAGCCTTGAAATGGAAAGCGACGATTAAGGTTTAATTTTCCTTAAAAGGTATAGCTATCCAAAGTTCCTCCGTATTGTGTTGGGGATTTTTCTTTATTTCCACCTCTATGTTGGATACATCAAATTGGGGATATTTGGAAAAAACTTCTATAAGGTCTTTCTTCAATAGTTCGGCAAAGTTGGGGGGAAGTTTTTTCCGTTCGTATTCGAGAACCATCATAAGCCTTTTTTTGGCTTCCTTTGCACTGGAAGAGCGTTTTCCGAAGAGAAAATCCAATATTCCCATAATACAAACCTCCTTTTTATGCCGAATAACCGTAAGGCCTCTATCGAGGGTTTTCGATTAATCGCCGAACAGAAAACCTAACAATCCTTTTTTCATGCCGTAGAACTTTAGAGGGACATTTTCCCCTGTTAAACGGCGGGCTATGTCCATAAAAGCTTTGGCTGCGTCGTATTTTTCGTGCAAAACGATAGGTTCCCCTTTGTTGGTGAAATCAACCATTTTTTCTTCGTCGGGGATAACGCCTATTACGGGCAGTTTAATAATCTCTTCTATATCTTCAACCGACATCATTTCGCCTTTTTTTACTTTTTTCCAGTTAATTCGGTTGATTACCAGATACATTTCATTTTTGCCCATATTTTCCAGCAGACCTACCACGCGGTCGGCATCGCGAACCGATGAAACTTCGGGGTTTACCACAATTAAGGCCGCATCGGCGGGAGCGGCGGCGTTTTTAAAACCCTGCTCGATACCCGCGGGAGAGTCGATTAGTATGTAGTCAAAATCGTAGTTTTCTTTTAGTGTTTTTACCAGAGCCACCATTTGCTCTTCGGTTATTGCATCTTTGTTTTTGGTTTGGTTGGCTGGCAGCAGATATAGAGGCAGGCCGTGTTTGTCTTTTACAAAGGCCTTATCGGGTGGAACCCGCCCTTCCACAACGTCTAAAATGTCGTAAACAATTCTGTTTTCTAAACCTAATAGCATGTCCAAGTTCCTAAGACCGATATCTGCGTCTATGGCCAGGACTTTTTTTCCCAACTTTGCCAGGGCGGTCGCTATATTTGCGGTGGTGGTAGATTTTCCGACACCACCTTTTCCCGATGTTATTACATAAACCTTTGCGGGCATTATTTCCTCCTTTAAACAAACTTTATTAGGTTTAAAGATTGTTTTTATAAATTGCAAAGAGGTCTAAATTTTTCCCTAATTCGGGAAAATTATTTTTATGTTACACCCCGAGTTTGAAAAACTTTTTGAAAATCTCCAAAGTGAGAATAAAAATTGGATAAAACCCTGCAGGTTTGGATATTTTTTCGAAAACCGTTGTAAGGATTTTTTAAAAAGAGCTTTCTCTCCCCTCGGTTGGCATTTCAAAGAGAGAAGACCTTTTAAGGTTGTTCACAGGGAAGAACCCAATGAGGTTTTTATTGTTTTTCTTTCTACTTCGGAGGAAAATTTCTATTGCCAAACCGATATAGATTTAAATCTCCATACTCAGGAAAGCTTAGAAATAGACCTTTCAAAGTGCAACTTTAATAACAATTCCAACTGTCGGTGGATTTCTCCCCGACCTTCTAAAGTTTTTAAATTAAGGGACGGGCGGCAGGTGTGTTATTTATTTCGTTTTGCCAAGGAGATACTATTAGAGTGCTCAGAATTTTGCGGTTTTTGCCCCGAAGAAGCCTGCGACCCACGGCTTAAGCAAGTTGTTGCTTTTGAATTAAAAAAATTTAATACGGGAGAGAATGATGGGTGAGCCTTCCCACAAAGATATTTGTGAACTTATTGCAGAACTTATTAGAAATAAAACTTTAGATAACCACAGCTGGTTAATGTTACAAACGCAACTAAAACGGGTTATAAGAATTGTTTCTGCTAAAGCGGCGACTTCTTTAAAAGCAAAACAAAATCTTTCTCAAGTATCCGATTTAGTTGAGGCTATTTGTTCCAAAAAAAGGCTTGACTACACCCAATGTTTGGACGATTTAATTTCGGAACTAATCCTAAAGTTGGTTTCTCCCAATACCCGCCGCGGGTTGGAAGTTTTAATCACCAAACTGGTTGAGTGCAAGCGATATTTATACACCCTTGTTAGGAACTTTTTAATAGACCTTTGGAGGAAAGAAACAAAAACTTTAGTGGTGGAAGATATAGAAATCCAACAATCCCCCGAAGGGGAAGAATTTGCCCAGCGTCTAAAGGAGGGAGAAATTTTAACCATCTTCCCGGAAAAGGAAATTGAAGCTTTAGAGATAATCCACCTAAAGGAGATATTTCATAAAGAAGTCCCTCCCGAGGATTTCAAATATTTTTGTTATTTCCTTCTTAAGGACGGGAAAGAAGTTTACAAGTGTTTGTGGGGAAATAAAAGCCAAACGGCAATTTATAAAGATGCTTCCCGAAAGAAGGACAAGGTTATAAAATTCCTCGAACGTTTACGGGACCAATACGGATTTGACCTCGAAGATGTTAGAACCTTTGTGATTAATTACCTGTCCGAACTGTGCGAACAACTCCGTTTAAAGACCTGTAAGGAGGAAAAATAAAAATGAACCGTCTAGAGGAACTATTTGAACTTTATAAACTCATGAAGGAACCCTTGGAAGATATCCCTTTGGAAGATATTTTTGTGGAAACCAACCTTGAAGGAAAAGAAAAGGTAAACCTTCCCAAGGAAAAAATTGAAAAAGAACTAAATAAGGATTTTAAAATTCCAGAAAAACCAGAAGTTGGGGATGTAATTGAAATAACACCATCTATAGATGGGCTTCCTTTACTTTTTGTTGTGTGGGATATAAATCCAGAAGTTGGGGAAGTTAGATTAGTGCCCCTTTCGGAGTTCTATCAGTTTGCAACTCCCGATGATGTTTTGGTAAAAATTTTGTCCCCTAACGAGGAGTTGAAAGATTTAGACCTTTACCGGAAGGTATATATAGCCCAACCGAAGTTGTTTATTTGGTTTCCCCTAAGTTGGTTTTCCCAAATTCTCCCGGATAGGGTAGTTTTGAAGGTTGGAAAAATTCCTTTAGGAAAAATTCAAGAAATTTGGGAAGTTTATAAAGGCTGGCGCAAGGGGGCGGGTAAAATTCGGGGGGGTATAAAAAAAGAATTCAAAAAAGAGGAAGCCCGCCGCTATGGAACCTTGCAGGCTATGGTTCTAAAGGAAATGGAAGAAACCCAAAAAATAAACGCCTTACTGAAAGAGTTTAAGGCCCAAAGAAAGCTTGCAAAAGCTGCGGACCAAGAAACTACTTCAGGTTGGAACGAGAACTTAATGTGGAGATACTATCCCGAAAAAGGTTTGTTGGTTATAGAACCGAGACCCGACTTTGTGGGAAGGCTGGGCAAAATATTTTTAGAGTTGGAGGACAAAATAATAGAACTTTGGAATGGTATTCTTTTCCCAAGAATTACTTTGCCCATAAACCCTGAAAACTTTATTGGGGATATTTTTAAAACCAACCTAAGGTTGCAACTTTTGGATTAAAACCTCCTAAAGGTCAATATTCAACTTTTTCCTTCGTTAGATATTTCTAGGGAGTTAAAAATGGGTTGGAATTTGGAAAATATCTATCTCTTGCTAGAAGATAAGGCTAAAAAACTGCAAACCGTTGAGAGGAGCGATATTGATTTATTTCTTCAATTTTTTCCCGCTAAAGGGCCCTTCAAAGAAAGCTTTCCTATAAACCCCAATTATTTAATCTTTAAAATCCTTCGCCACCATCTGGACAAGGTTTCTATAGAACTATTTGCCCAAAGGTTGGGTGTAGAAACTTCTTTAGCAACCCAAGTATTAACAGGGGAAGCTATAGAGGCTAAATTTCCCGTTGTGAAAAACGATAAAGAAGGTGAAATTGTTAAGGCTCTTATAGTCCCTATAGAGGCCGAAGAAATCATTTTTCCCGACGAGGGACTATTTTTAAAAGCTAACGAAATAAGGCAGGGTTTGGAAAGGGTTAAGAAACTAACCAATAAAAGTTTCTTTGTAGTTTTTGAAAAAACAAATTTCGAAGGCTTGTCCTTTACCTTAGCCCTTTATTCGGCACTACGCTATTTAAAGGCGGCTGAAAATTTAGCCTTTACAGGTGTTCTGTTGGAAAACGGAAACATTGAACCCGTTAACGGTTTGGAAGTCAAACTTAAAACCGCCAAAAGCAAAAAACTACCTTTGGTTTTCCCCTCCGAGGAAATGAAAACTATCCAAGACCTCGATAAGTTTTTAACCGATTTACAGATACCCGTTTCGGTTCTATTCAACAAAAACCACGCGTTGGAATTTGAAGAAAAATTTCCTTTCGGAGAAGAATACCTAAAAAAGGTTTTCCATATAGAGGAGCCCTTCCATTACAACAACCCGCTGGAGGAAAAAAAGGAAGATTTCCTAAAAATCCGCCGTTGGTTGGATAAACTTTTGGAAGAACTTAAGGAGAAAGTCTTTAAAGCTCTAACACCTTTTGGAGGAAATATTCGAATAGCCCACACCCAAAAGGTGGTCGCGGTTTCTATCCTTTCCGGGATAGTTTTTTCTAAAAAACGCCTCCCTACGGAGTTTTACATTTACAAATCCAACACTTCCTATAAAAAGATTTACACAATAGAGGACGATAGAAAGGTTCCTCAAAAAAACTTTAACGAGCTGTTTGAAATAATTCCTCCTACTAAAGAAACCAAAAAGATACAAATCCTTCTAAAGGATAGGGAAAAACCACTCCAAGCACCCGAAACTTTATATATCCTTTACAAGGGGCCTTTACAAAACCAACAGATACCGGAAAAGAATTTTGAAACTATAGGCCATGTTTTGGCACACTTTTTCCGCAAAAATAAACACCTTTTTGCCAATAAAAAATTATCCTTTAACGGCCCTACGGGGGTAAGCTTTGCCTTCGGTTATTACCTCGAGGATTATGTTCCTTTAACCGTCCTCCATAAGGACAAGGAAGCTTTTAAAATCCCCTTTGAGGAGGAAAAAGTTATGTCTGGGAAAGTTTATTTGACCAATACCTTTTCGCTAAATATGTTAAAACCCAAAAAAGGAGAACTTGATTTTGAACCTATACCTTTTGAGGAAGCTAAAAAAATTCTTGATACAAAAGAAGTAGTTTCTTACATATCCCACCAATCGACGGCACAGGTTTTAAAGGAGCTCCTTCAAAAGGAAATAGAATTCAACCGTAAAAATTTAGTGTTGGAAGATGGGGATACCGTTTTAGTTTTTCAAATAAAAAAGAGACCCCAGGAGGGGCAGATATTTACCGAAGAAGAACTTAAGGAGATAATTGAGAAAGGTTTATACAGTTTTTGGAAATTAAAAGTTAACTACTCCTAGTTTTTTAAATTTTTCCCTTTTATAGGAGCCTTAAATTAATAAACCCAATGACGGTAACAGCAACCTTAGAATACGAAATTGAAAGACTTTTAAGACTCCACCAATTGGGAAGAAGGGATGCCGAACGTATAAAGTTTTTGGCTAACTATTTAAAACCTTATAAGGAAGAATTTTTAAGACTTATAGAGGAGGTTATTCAAAAATTCACCGACCTTCGGCAGGAATTGGATGAAAGCGACCTTCAAAAGGTAAAAAAAGAATTTTCCCAATGGTATGACCGACTATTTGAAGGGAACTATGATGCTGCTTATTTGAACTATCTCCTTTCAATGGGAGAAAAATTTTTCCAATTAGGGTTTTCTCCCCACCATATCATTGTGCTAATAGACTACGCGAGGAACTTTTTTAACTCCAAAATCTTTGAGGTTATCCGAGAACAAAAGGATGAAGAAACAATAGAAAAGCTCCGCTCGGCGTTGAAATCCTTAAATAAAGTGTTAGACCTAAATTTGGACGTTTTAATTTCCTACTACGTTGATTCGGAAACAAAACTCCTTCTATACCTCGGCCGTTGGGGAAGGTTTATCTTAGGTATAGCCAAAAAGGTCGGGTTAATGCTTGACTCCGCTATATTGGCCGGCCTTATAATTTTGGCGGCATTTATTATTTACCTGTTTATTACCGATATTCTCCACATTGCCCAAGGGGGTATAGCCCACGGTATAATAGCGGCCCTCGGTGACCTCTTAATTTTGTGGACTATTTTGGAGCTTCTTAACAGCGAAATTAAATTTATGCTGGGTGGAGAATTTGCCGTTTCTTCCTTCGTTAGCGTTGCTTTGGCCGCAACCATCAGGGAGGCCCTAATAACCTCTCTCCAACACAACAAACCTATAGAGTTCAAAATAAGTTTGGCCGTAATAATTCTTGTTTTAGGTTTTGTTTACGGTATCGTTAAATGGTTCGAAGTTAAAAGTTCCAAAAAAAGGAGTTAAAAAATTTCACTCCCTAACAAGGGAACCTACCTTTTCCCCTTTGACCGCCTTTAGAAGGTTGTTTTCTTTAAAAATATTCAAGACCAATATGGGGATTTTATTTTCTTTGGCCAACGTTAGGGCGGTAGGATCCATCACTTTCAAGCCTTTGTTTAATGCCTCCATATAGGAGATTTCCTCTATTTTTTTAGCGTTGGGGTTTTTCTTAGGGTCGTCGGTATAAATTCCGTCCACCTTTGTGGCTTTTATAATTAAGTCGGCTTTAATTTCCGCCGCCCTAAGAGCGGCCGCCGTATCGGTTGAGAAGAAGGGGTTTCCCGTTCCCGCTCCGAAAATAACCACCCTACCTTTTTCCAAGTGCCTTATAGCCCTGCGGCGAATGTAGGGCTCGGCTACGGCCCTTATTTCCAAAGCCGATAAAACCCGCGTCGGAATGTTGGCTATATTCTCTAAGGCGTTCTGAAGGGCCAAGGCATTTATAAGGGTTGCCAACATTCCCATATAGTCACCGGTGGCACGGTCTATTCCTATATCCTCGCCCTGAATTCCGCGGAAGATATTTCCCCCTCCCACCACAATGGCCAACTGAACGCCCAATTCCCTAACTTTTTTAATTTCGTTGGCTATATACCTAAGAAAGTCGGGGTCTATTCCGTGACCCTTTTGACCTCCGAAAGCCTCGCCGGAAAGTTTTAACAGCACCCTTTTAAAGGGTAGTTCTTTTTTTTCCATAAAAGGTTTATTTTCAAATCTTTCCAACCAAAGGAATAAGAAAGAGAGATGAATAACCCTTTGGTGGACATAAATTCTTTAAAACAAAACATGGGTAAGAAGAAAGAATGCCCCTATATTGTCGAACAAATAGTAAGACCTACGGGTATTTTAGACCCCGAGGTGGAAGTTAGACCAACCGAAAACCAATTGGAGGATTTAATAAAAGAGATAAAACTCCGTAGGGAGCGGGGTGAAAGGGCCTTGGTATTAACTACCACAAAACGTTTGGCCGAGGAGGTTGCCGAATATTTATCCGAACGGGGAATAAGGGCTAAATATCTCCATTCGGAACTAAATACCCTCCAGAGGGCCAAAAAAATCCTCGAACTGCGGCAGGGAAAAATAGACGCCATAGTAGGGGTAAACCTTTTGAGGGAAGGGCTAGACCTACCCGAAGTTTCTTTGGTGGCAATTTTGGAGGCAGACAAGGAAGGATTTTTAAGAAGCTACCGCAGTCTTATTCAAATAATCGGAAGGGCGGCCCGTAATGTTAACGGAAAGGCTATTCTCTACGCCGACCGAATAACACCCTCAATGAAAAAAGCGATAGAAGAAACCAACAGAAGGAGAAAAATCCAAATGGAATACAACAAAAAGCATTCCATAAAACCCCAACCTATAAAGAAAGAGGTGAAAATGCTCCTTTCGGTGGAAGGTGATTTATTGGAAACTCCCGCGGAGGAAAAAATAATTGAAAAGTTCCGTTCGGAGGAAGAAGTTTTAAAAGCTATCCAAAAATTGGAAAAAGAGATGTGGGAGGCGGCCAACAATTGGGAATTTGAAAAAGCGGCACGGTTAAGGGACGAAATAGCCAAACTGAAAAAGCTTATTTCTCTGGTTTAAATCTTTCTTCCTTATAAAGAAATTGCCAAACCTTAAAAGTCAATTCCTCTTGTTGGATAACTATCTTCAATCCCTAAGATGGAACAAAATCAAAACATTCCCAAAGAGGAAAACAAGGCAAGAGTAGCGGTAATAGGCGGAGGATTGGCGGGAGTAGAGGCGGCCCATAGGCTGGCAAAGGAGGGTTTCAAAGTCGACCTTTATGAAATGAGGCCCAAAAAGATGACCCCCGCCCACAAAACGGGAAAGCTGGCAGAGCTTGTTTGTTCCAACTCTTTGGGGGGTAAAGATATAACCACAGGAAGCGGTTTGCTCAAAGAAGAAATGAAAATGATGGGGTCTCTGGTGTTGGAGGCCGCCCAAAAGGCCGAAGTTCCCGCGGGCGGTGCGTTGGCGGTGGATAGAGAAATTTTTAGCGATTACATAACCCGCCGTTTGGAGGAAAATCCCAACATAAACCTTATAAGGGAAGAGGTTAAAGAAATCCCCCTTGAGGATTACGATGTGGTAATAGTTGCAAGCGGGCCCCTAACTTCGGAAAACCTTTCGGAGGATATAAAGAAAAAATTGGGAGCCGAATATTTGCATTTCTACGATGCTATAGCTCCCATAGTGGACGCCGAAACGGTCGATTTTTCCAAAGGATGGTGGGGAAGCCGCTACAACAAGGGTGGTGCAGATTATTTCAACTGCCCTCTAACAAAGGAGGAATATGAAAAATTTGTAGAGGAACTATTAAAAGCCCAAAAGGTAGAGCCTAAAGATTTTGAAAAGGCTTGTTATTTTGAAGGTTGCATGCCTATAGAAGTTATGGCCGAAAGGGGAAAGGATACCCTCCGCTACGGCCCAATGAAACCTGTCGGCCTTATAGACCCCCGCACGGGAAAAGAACCCTATGCGGTTGTCCAACTTAGGAAGGAAAACAAAGAGGGAACATTACTTTCTTTGGTAGGTTTTCAAACTAAATTAACCTACCCCGAACAAAAACGGGTTTTTAGATTAATCCCCTGTTTAAGGAACGCTAAATTTGTTCGCCTCGGTTCGGTTCATAGGAACACTTTCCTACAAAGTAACAAGCTTTTAAAACCAACCTTGCAAGCAAGAAAATTTCCCAAACTCCTCTTTGCGGGACAAATTACCGGTGTGGAAGGCTATGTAGCATCGGCGGCTACGGGAATTGTGGCGGGAATAAACGCCGGCCGCCTTTTAAGAGGTCAAGAACCTTTAACCTTTCCCAAAGAAACCATGATAGGGGCCCTATTAAATTACATAACCACCAAAGAGGGAGAACTCCAACCTATGAACCCCGTTTTTGGACTTCTTCCACCTCTCCCTAAAAAGGTTAGAAATAAAAAAGAAAGGAAACTTAAAATGGCCCAAAGGGCTTTAAAAACCCTTAAGGAGTTTCTGGAAGAACATAGCTTGGTAAGCAATTAATTTTCAAACTATGGATGTCTCCTTAAGCAAACTAACCTATTTGGATTGGATTACAGCAATTGCCTTCCTTTTGGCGTTCGCCTTTTTCCTAAACCCAAAGTTGGAAAGAAATAGGCTTTGGCGGGCTACAGTTATTCCCTTAGCTTCCATCATTGGGAGTGGTTATTTGGTCTGTGCCCCCTTGCTCTACTATGCGGTGGGCGATTACGCCGTTTTAGCTATGGCGGGGATAGTTACCTTGGCCTACCTTATAGGAACGGCATTAAGGTTCAATATCCGCTATGCGGAACCATTAATTTACGAACAAACCCCCGAAAGGAAATTACATATCTTCCTCGTTGAGTTGGAAAGATTTTCCAACCTAGTTTTGGCCTTTTCCTATATTATTTCCGTCGCCTTTTATTTAAGATTGCTTTCGGCCTTTATTTTTTCGGGTTTTTTCCATCGAGACCCCTTTTTGGAAAATTTATTAACAACGGCCCTATTGTTGTTTATAGGAATATCGGGTTTCCTTAAAGGGTTAGATTTTTTAGCTTTCTTAGACCGCTACGGGGTGGCTATAAACCTTTCAATAATTTTTTCCTTCCTTGTTGGGTTGGCCGTTCACGACCTTACGCTGTTTGAAAAACATTTTTCCTTCGAAGGGACTTTTAAACCTATAACCTTTGAAACCCTTCAAATACTTGCGGGAATATTGCTAATAGTTCAGGGGTTTGAGACCTCCAAATATTTGAAAGAGAAATTTACCGTAGAGGAACGAATAAAAAGCATGCGGTTGGCACAAATCATTTCGGGATTTATTTACGTTACCTTTATATTGCTTATAACTCCGCTGTTCCACCTGTTGAACAATATGCCCCTTTCGGCCACCGCCATTATTGTTTTAGCCGCCTCCTTATCGCTGGTTTTAGGTTTTCTCATTAAGGTTGGCCCCTTGGTCAGTCAATTTAGTGCCGCCGTTGCCGATACAGCCAGCGCCGGGGGACTTTTGTATATGGAAACCCACGGAAGGATTTCCTCTAATTTAGGCTACCTTTTATTGGCTCTTATTGACATTGTGCTTATATGGAGTGCCAACATTTTCCAAATAATTGCCTACGCTTCCAAATCCTTCGCCTTTTATTACATGCTCCAAACCGTTATTGCCTTTATAGTTGCCCTTAAATATAGGAAATACCATTTGGCGGTTTTATTTTTTGTCCTTATTTGGGTATTGGCTTTTATTACCGTTTTCGGAAAAAGTGCGGAATAATTCCTTCCTTCCCGAGGTTTATTTCTTTTTTTTCTAAACTCCGAAAGAAGTTCCTAAATTTTAAATCCCTGCTATGCCAAAAAAAGTATTCAAAGACCGCAAGGAGTATTCCAACCATTTTAAAAAACTGATAGAACTGGAAAGGGAAGCCGAAAAAGAATTCCATATAAGGGAAATTCAACTTTTAACCGGTAAAGAGAGGGAACAAAGGGGAAGGGCAATTTTAGGTTTAAAAGCCTCCTATAAGGGTGAAATAGTCGGGGGCTACAAGGTTTACCGCTTCGGCCGTCCCGACATGCCCGAAAACCACCAGATAAAAGTGGGCGATGTTGTTTTGGTAAGCCGAACCAACCCCCTAAAGGAAGGTGTAGAAGGAACGGTTTACGAAAAAGGTAAAAAATACCTCGATATAGCCTTTAGCGACCCTCCGCCCGATTTGACCCGCGGCTATTGGAGGGTTGACCTCTATGTTAACGACATCACCTTCAAAAGGATGAACAAAGCCCTTACCCTCTTTGAGGAGGGTAAAACCAATTACCCCGAAGAGGTTGTTTTAGGGAAGGGCAAAAACCTCCTAAAGGTGGAAGAAAAGGAAATTAAACCCTTTAATGAAAATCTAAACCAATACCAACTGGAGGCGGTAAAAAAGGCTCTCGGTAGCAATCCCCTATTCCTAATCCACGGCCCCCCGGGAACGGGAAAAACGACCACCTTGGTGGAAATAATAGAGCAACTGGTAAAGAACGAGAAAAAGCAGGTTTTGGCCACCGCCGACAGCAACACCGCCGTGGACAACCTAATGGAGAGATTAATAAAAAGAAACCTCGATGTGGTAAGAGTAGGACACCCCGCAAGGGTTTCTAAAGAGCTAATAGAACATTCTCTGGATTACAAAGTTCAGCACCACCCGAGGTATAAAGAAATCCAAGAGATAGAAAAGAAAATAGACCAAATAAAAGAGGAGCAGGCCAACTATCTAAAACCGACCCCCCAATGGAGGAGGGGACTTTCCGACAAACAAATATTGGAACTGGCTAGGCAGAACAAAAAGACCCGCGGAATAAAGCTTTCCAAAATAAAGTCGATGGCCAAATGGATAGAGCTCCAAAACCAAATAAAAAACCTAATAGAGGAAAAGAAAAAAATAGAAAACCAAATTGTGGACGAAATATTAAAAACCGCCGATGTGGTATTGGCTACAAATTCCACCGCGGGGAACGAATTTTTGGAAAACCGAACCTTTGAGGTTTTGGTTTTGGACGAAGCCAGCCAATCGACCGAACCTTCGGCTCTTATACCACTGATAAAAGCCAAAAAGGTAATAATGGCGGGAGACCATAAGCAACTTCCACCCACCGTTTTACACCCCGACGCCAAAGACCTTTCCTATACAATGTTCGAAAGGTTTATCGACCTCTACCCCGAAGCCAGCTATATGCTACGCATCCAATACCGTATGAACGACCTTATTAAAGAATTCCCTTCGAAGGAGTTTTATAACGGGGAATTAATATCCCACGACAGTGTTAAGGATATAAAACTTTCCGATATAGCAAAACAAAAAAGCGACAACCCCGCCTTGGACGATACTCCCATAGTATTTATAGACACCAAAGGGAAATTTATGGAAAAAACCCGCCGAGGAAGCTTTTCCAAATACAACCCCGAGGAGGCTAAATTCGTTAAGAACCTCGTTGAGGAACTTAAAAAAATGGGTATCCCTTCGGAGGATATAGGAGTTATTACCCCCTATAAAGACCACGAAGATTATCTAAAACAACTCATTCCCGACGTGGAAGTAAAAACGGTTGACGGTTTCCAAGGTAGGGAGAAGGAAGTAATAATAATCTCCCTCGTAAGGAGCAATCCCCAGGAGGAAATAGGATTTTTGGAGGATTTAAGAAGGTTAAACGTAGCCCTTACGAGGGCAAAAAGAAAGCTAATCCTCGTAGGGGACGCTAAAACTTTAAGTTCCAACGAAGTTTATAAAAGATTAATTGAGTTTATTAAGGAGAAAGGGAAGGTTTTAGAGGTTTAGATATTTCTAATAAGGGGGTTAATTAATTTCCTCCTTTTAAGGTTCCAAATTTTTTAAAAGGGAAACCATTTCGAGGGCGGCTAAAGCTGCTTCCCAACCTTTGTTACCCATTTTTGTGCCGGCGCGTTCTATAGCCTGTTCTAAGGTGTCGGCTGTAATAATACCGAAGGTTATAGGTTTTTCCAGTTCTAAAGAAAGGTTGGCCAAACCTTTGGAAACTTCCGCGGCGACATATTCGAAGTGGGGGGTGGCACCTCGAATTACAGCTCCTAAAGCAATAACGGCATCTATATGAGGATTCTTAGCCATCTTTTTGGCCGCCAAAGGAATTTCCCAAGCGCCGGGAACTTTAACCACCACAATATTTTCTTCCTTGACACCGTGCCGCCGGAGGCAGTCTTTAGCTCCCTCTATTAGGCGGTCGACTAAAGCAGAATTAAAGCGTGAGGCTACTATGGCAAAACGAAATTTTTCCCCCTGATGTAAAAAACCTTCCTTAACCAGCATCGAATTTATAGGTTAACTTCCTTCTATAGGTTTTTTAGAAACATTTAAGATAGTTGACTTATGGCAAAAATTTACTACGACAGCGATGCCAGCTTAGAATACCTAAAAGATAAAACCGTTGCCATTATCGGTTACGGTTCCCAAGGTCATGCCCACGCTTTGAACCTCCGCGACAGCGGGATTAACGTAATAATAGCCCTACGGCCCGGCTCTAAAAGTGCCGAAAAGGCCAAAGCCGACGGTTTCGAAGTTGTAACCCCCGCCGAAGCGGCCCAAAAAGCCGACGTTATAATGTTTTTGGCTCCCGATACCGTTCAACCCAAAATATACAAAGAAGAGGTTGAACCCCACCTAAGGGAAGGTCAGGCTTTGGCATTTGCCCACGGCTTCAACATTCACTTTAAACAAATAGTTCCCCCCGAATATGTAGACGTTTTTATGGTAGCCCCTAAAGGCCCCGGCCACCTCGTTAGATGGATGTATGAAGAGGGCAAAGGAGTTCCTGCCTTGGTAGCCGTGGCCCAAGATTACACGGGCAACGCTCTCAATATAGCCTTAGCCTACGCCAAAGGAATAGGCTCCACCCGTGCGGGAGTTATAGAAACCACCTTCAAAGAGGAAACCGAAACAGACCTATTCGGCGAACAGGCGGTTCTCTGCGGTGGTGTTACAGCTCTAATTAAAGCCGGATTTGAAACCTTGGTTGAGGCCGGTTATCAGCCGGAAGTTGCCTATTTCGAATGCCTGCACGAGCTAAAACTTATCGTTGACCTCATTTACGCCCACGGAATAGCGGGTATGAGATATTCCATTTCCGACACCGCTAAATACGGTGATGTAACCCGCGGCGACAGAATTTACGAAGCAGTTAAACCTGTTCACAAAAAAATTCTAGAAGAAATCCAAAGGGGAGAATTTGCCCGCGAATGGATATTGGAAAACGTGGCCAACCGTCCCGTTTACAACGCACTATTGGAAAGGGACGCCAACCACCCCATAGAAGAGGTAGGAAAGAAATTGAGAGAAATGATGCCTTGGTTAAAATCCAAAGACCTCAAATAATTTTCTTTTCTTTTCATCTTTATTTAAAAACCTTAGCCGATTGTTCCAATGCGGTTATTAAGCCTGCGGCTTTTTCTAAATCGTCCCCTGCACAAAAAACCCCGTGGGAATAAACAACAACACAAGGACACTTCTTTAGTTTTTCCGAAACCGCTTCGGCCAACTCTTTAGAGGCAGAAGGCACCGATACCCTAACTATTGGAACCTCCCCTAAAAGATAACGGCCTTCACTGTCGCGGGGAATATATTTATCTTCCTCCATTTGGAAAGCTATTTTTACCACCGTCGGGGGGTGGGCGTGGGCTACCGCCCTGTGGTCGGTTTTTTCATAAATAGCCCTATGGACGATATATTCCGAAGAAGGTTTACCTACTATTGGTTTACCTTCCTTAATCACAATCACATCTTGGGGTTTTAATAACGGCAAAGGACTCCCCGAGCGGGTTATAAAAATCTGATTTTTCCAACGGATGGAGAGATTACCTGAAAAATAATCTACAACCCCGGCTTCAAATAAAAACCTTCCCACCTTTAGGATTTTGTTAACCAATAGTTTCCTCATAGGGGAAAGATTAAAAGAGCATTTAAGGAAAACCCCCAAGGGGAATATTTAATTTGCCAATAATAAGAATAGCTATGTTAACCAAGAAAACCCTAAGGGACATTGATGTTAGAAATAAGAAAGCTCTCGTAAGGGTTGATTTCAATGTTCCACTGGATGAGCAAGGCAATATTGTTGACGACTTGAGGATTAGGGCGGCCCTTCCTACCATTGAATACCTTCTTGACCAAGGGGCTACGGTTATATTAATGTCCCATTTAGGGAGACCCAAAGGGGTAGACCCAAAATATTCCCTAAAACCTGTGGCTAAAAGATTGTCCCGACTGTTGGGTCAAGATGTTAAATTTGCCCCCGATTGTGTAGGTCCCGAAGTTGAGGAAATTGTAAATAATTCCAATTCGGGCGATGTTATTTTGCTTGAAAATTTACGCTTCCATAAAGGGGAAACAAAAGGAGATATAGAATTTGCCAAACAGTTGGCCAAGCTCGGGGATTTTTATGTTGGTGATGCTTTCGGAACCTGTCATAGGAAACACGCTTCTACTTATGTGGTTCCCCAACTTCTAAAACCCGCAGTAATGGGCTTCTTGCTCGAAAAAGAAATTACCTATTTCACCAAGGCGTTGGTAAACCCCCAAAGGCCTGTTGTGGCGGTTTTGGGAGGGGCGAAAGTATCTTCCAAACTGGCGGTTATTAAAAACCTTTTAAAACGGGTGGACAAAATCTTTATAGGCGGGGCTATGGCCTTCACCTTCTTGAAGGCTATGGGCTACAATGTGGGCAGTTCCTTGGTAGAAGAGGATTTACTGGAAACCGCCGCCGACATTATCGACATAGCCAAAAAGTTGGATGTTAAGCTTTACCTACCTGTAGATTTTCTAATTGGTAAGGAAGTTTCCGACAACACACCCACAAAATTGGTAGCTTGGCAAGAAATTCCCGAAGGATGGATGGGCTTGGATATAGGCCCGGCCTCTTTAAAACTTGCTGAAGAAATATTGGCCGATGCCCAAACCATAATTTGGAACGGCCCTATGGGGGTTTTCGAGTTAGACCGCTTTAAAGAAGGAACTTTCGGCATAGCCCGAATAATAGCCGAAAGTCCCGCCCTAACCATAGCGGGTGGAGGCGATACCGACTATGCAATCCACAAAGCGGGTGTTTACAACGCCATAAGTTGGGTATCCACAGGAGGGGGAGCTTTTCTCGAGCTTCTATCGGGCAACAATCTTCCTTGTATAGAAGTTTTGGACGACCGAATTTAATTTTCCCTTGATTTTTTTATTTTTGAATTTTTGCAAAACTTTCTGGGGTTCTTAGATATAATAAAAGTGTGTGTGGAATTGTAGGATATATAGGTAATAATAATGCTATTCCAGTTATATTAAAAGCTTTAGAAAAATTGACATACAGAGGATATGATTCCGCTGGAATAGCCATAATAGAAAAGGGAAAACTAGTTGTTGAAAAAAAAGTTGGAAAAATTCGAGAGCTCATAAGGGCTTTGTGGGGCAAATCCTACCAATCCCATATAGGTATAGGCCACACCCGTTGGGCTACCCACGGGGCCCCTTCGGTGGAAAATGCCCACCCCCAAACCGACGAAGGGAAAAATTTTGCCATAGTCCACAACGGGATAATAGAAAATTACCAGGAACTCAAAGAGGAGCTTATTAAAAAAGGCCATAAATTCCAATCCCAGACCGATACGGAAGTTATAGTTCACCTTATTGCGGAATACTACAAAGGAAACCTTTTAGAGGCCGTTTTAAAAGCTATTAAACGGCTAAAGGGAGCTTTTGCCTTTGCGGTAATATCAACCTTCGAACCCGACAAGATTGTAGCGGTTAAAAAGGGTTCCCCCCTAATTGTCGGTTTGGGTAAGGGGGAAAATTTTTTGGCTTCCGATATTCCCGCCATACTGCCCTACACCCGCAATGTTATTCCTCTCGACGACGGGGAGATAGCGGTTCTAACAAAGGATAGTGTTGATATTTTTAACTTCGAAGGCCTGCCGGTCAGCAAAGAAATTTTTGTTGTTCCGTGGGATATCCTTTCGGCCGAAAAAGGGGGCTTCAAACACTTCATGCTGAAAGAGATTTTTGAACAACCTAAAGCCATATCCGACACTATAGGAGGATTCCTTTCCCAGGATTTGAATTTACCGTTCGATATTAAGAATATTAACCGTATTATTACTATAGCCTGCGGCAGTTCCTATCATGCCGGTTTGGTCGGAAAATATTGGATAGAAAAAAATGCAAAAATTCCCAACGAAGTTATTTATGCCTCCGAATTCCGTTATGCCGATGTTCCTATAGATGAAAACACCTTGGTCTTGGCCATCTCCCAATCGGGCGAAACCGCCGACACCCGCTTTGCCGCCCTAAGTGCTAAGGAAAAGGGGGCTACGGTGGTCGGAATTGTTAATGTAGTAGGTAGTTCCCTGGATAGGGAGGCCGATTTTACCCTTTACACCCATGCGGGCCCCGAAATCAGTGTCGCTGCAACTAAAACCTATAGTGCGCAGTTAACACTTCTTTATCTTATTTCTATTTTATTAGCTCATAAAAAAAATTTAATTTCTAAGGAAGATTTCTATAACCGTATAGACGAATTTAAAAAGATAGCTTCATCGGTAGAAAAAACTCTCCAGCTTAATGAGAAAATAAGTGATATAGCTAGCAAGTATAAACACTCTAGTAGTATTCTTTTTATGGGCAGATGGCTAAACTATCCTACAGCCTTGGAGGGAGCTTTAAAACTCAAAGAGATTTCTTATATCCACGCCGAAGGCTATCCCGCAGGCGAAATGAAGCACGGCCCAATAGCCCTAATAGACGAAAATATGCCCGTTGTAATAATTGCCCCCAAAGACCGCGTTTACGACAAAATCCTTTCCAATTTGGAGGAAGTTCTATCCCGTAAGGGAAGGGTTATTTCGGTGGGATTTGAAGGGGATAAGGTTTTAAAACAAAAATCTGAAAAGTTTTTATCAATTCCATATACAGATGAGGAATGGACACCTTTAATTACTGTTGTTCCTTTGAAATTATTTGCCTACCATATAGCCGACCAATTGGGGTTGGATGTTGACCAACCGAGAAACCTAGCAAAAACTGTAACTGTAGAATAACCTTCCTCCTTTTGGTTTATTTTTAAAATCAATTTTTGGTATGGCTGTTTTTAAAATTCTCGTAACGGGAACCTTCGGAAGTGGAAAAACCACCTTTGTAAAAAGTGCCTCCCAAATAGACCCCCTTCTGACGGAAAAGAAAATTTCCCACCCCCACGAGTTTCCCGAAAAGGAAACAACCACCGTGGCTATGGATATGGGAAAGATTAAAATCGACCCTAATACGGAAGTTCACATATTTGCAACCCCCGGACAGAAAAGGTTCGACTTTATGTTCGACATATTGAGCAAAGGAATTATTGGGGCTATTATTTTGGTTGACGCCACCGACCCCGCTTCCATAGAAGAGGCTTTGGAAATCTATAAGCGAATTAAACAGCATTACGATATTCCCGTGGTCTTTGGGGTTACCAAGTTGGATTTACCCGAAAGTAAGGATTTGGAAGAGATAATGGCCCACCTGGAGGTTGACGACTATATAAAGGTGGTTCCCGTAGATGCAAGAAATAAAGAGGACGTAAAAAGGGCTATTATTGAGCTCCTTCAAATGGTTTGAGTTTCTTTTAATTTTTCCACCAGCAGGTTATAAACTAAAGCCGAAGCTACAACCGCCGCCGTTTCGGCTTTCAATATAAAATTTCCCAAAGAGACGGGAATAAAACCTATTTTTTCCAAAAGTTGGGCTTCTCTTTGCGAAAATCCTCCTTCGGGGCCCACCACAATAAAAATCTTTTGGGAAGGTTGGGCATTTTTTAAAACCTTTCCGAGGGTTTGGTTGTTCTCCCTCTCGAAGGGGAAAATAAATAGACCTTCGGAAGGTAGATAGTTTTTTAAATCCTCCAACTTTAGGGGTTTTTCTATTTTTAAAGGTTGGTGTCTACCACACTGCTTTAGGCTTTCCAATGAAATTTTTTCCCAACGGGGAATTTTTCTTTCTATGACTTTGGGGTCTTGAAAACTTCTTTCGCTAATTGTGGGGACTAAAGAAGAAACCCCCACTTGGGTTATAGGAGGTATTATCTCGTCCAAAGTGGAAACTTTTATGGGAACACACTGCAAAAGGGTAATATCTACTAAGGGAACATTTTTAGGTAGTTGTTCTAATACCTTACAAAGGGCTTTTCTCTTTTCTATTTTTTCAACCTCACAAAGGTAGGGTTGAAAGGTATTTCTATCGATAACCTCTATCTGCTGGCCTTTTTTAATTCTTTTGACCTTTAGGTGGTGAAAATCTTCATCGATGATGGCTTTATCTTTTTGGACTTGACCAAAAAATCTTTCCATCGAGAGGGATTATTTAAAGGGAAAAGCTAACCCAAAAACTCCAAAAAGGTTTCCCTTACCAATTTCCTCCGTTTGTTAATCTCTTCCTGAAGTTCCGAAGGTTGGAAATCTAAAAATGCGGCCACCTTGGGTAGGTCGCTGTGGGTTATAACACTACCGCCGGAGGGTTTTATTAGCCTTAGGGAGGTTTCCAAAGTTCTGAAGAACTTATAGTGGTCTTTTAATTCTTCCAATTGGGGATATTTCTTTTCCAAAAATTCCAAGGCTCGGTAGGTATTTTCAATTTTTTTCTTTTCCTTTAATAGGAGGTATTGAACTAAAAATTCAATGTCCATTAAACCGCCGAAGCCCATTTTTAGGTCGTAGCGGTTAGAACTATCTTTGGAAGCCTGTTGCAATCTCATTCTCATTTCGAAAATTTCCTTTTCTTCCTTTTGGGTTAAGGGTTTTTCAAAGAGGAATTTTTCCACAAATTTTTCCAACCTCTTGCCGACTTCGGTATCGCCCACTATAAAGCGGGAACGAACCCAAGCAAGCCGTTCCCAGGTTCGGGCATGTTTGGAAAAGTATTCTTCGTAATAATCGAGGGTGGGGGCAAGCTCCCCCTTTGTTCCCATAGGCCTTAGTCGGAAATCAACTTTATAAAGGTATCCTTCGGAGGTGTGGGTTGTTATAAATCTAACCAACTCTTGGGGTTTGTTTAAATAACGGTTTTTACTTTCCAGGTCTTTAAAGGCAAAAACCAAATCCAAATCGGAGGCCAGCGTTAATTCCCTACTGCCGAACTTACCGAGGGCAAAGAGAGCCAGAGGGATTTCCTCTTTGAATAGTTCTTTCCATATATCCTCCAAAACCACTTCGGTTAGGTCGGTTAGAGCCTCAAAAAGTTTTGTTATGTTTTGTTCCTTATTGGGGTCGGTTATAAATATAAGGGCCATTCTTATTGTCCAAGAGGTCTCGAACCTCCTTATAAGGTTTATATAGGGAAGGTTTTTTGTTTTTTTGAACTCTTGGAGGTCTTTTTTTATTTCTTCCTTGGTAGGGTATTCCTTATAGAGGGTAAGAATATCCTCCACAAGGTCGGGACTTACATATATCTTGTTGGTTAGGTAGCTGGATACGGAAAAAATTCTAAATAGGGTCTCATACAACTTTTTGGACGGTTGGAGGAACAACAATTTTCTTCCCGTGGGGTTCTGGAGGAATTTTATAAAGTTGGTAAGGGTAATATCGGGCATAGGACTCCTTAGAATGGAGTCCACAATATAGTCCACCCAGGCGAGGAAATTTTCTTTTTCTTTTTCACTTAAATAGATTCCTTCCCTACCTTCCCAAACCGCCGATAGGGTTATTACCAACCTTTCTAAAATCCACGGAGGGACATCGGCATATATCTCCTTTAAGGGTTCCACCGAAGAGGTAATAACCGCCTCGGCGATAGGGGAAAGTTTTTCTTCCTTCTTCTCGGGTAGGAGATTTTCAAATATGGAATGCACCCTTTGGGTGTGTTTGTTAAATTCTGTCCAAAATTGGTTCTCATCTTTAAAGCCTAAAGCCTTCGTATAAAAGGGAACATCGTTCTTTTTTAGGTTTTGGGTTTGAATACAGTCCTTCAATTGGATACGGTGCTCCAATTTCCTCAAAAAGGAATAAGCTTTTTCCAACATATAGGCCTCTTCATCGCTAAAAATTCCCTTTTGGTGGAGTTTCCATATTGCTCGGAAGGTGTTTCTTTCTCTTAAAAAGGGGCTGTCTTTGCCAAGCAATATTTGCAAAGCTTGGACAGTAAATTCAACCTCCCTAATCCCCCCGCGGCCCGTTTTAACATTTATTTGATTGAGAATTTTCTTTTTTGTTAGGGCTTCCATTTTCTTTTTCATTAGGCGGATTTCTTCGATTACTTTGGGGTCGGTGGGCTGTTTGTAGACAAAGGGGAGCTGAATTTCGTTCCAAAACCAGTTGTATAGTTCTATTTTTCCAGCAACAGGACGGGCTCTAAGTAGTGCAAACCTTTCCCAAGTTCGGCCGTAGCTTTCATAGTAAAGCTCTGCGCTTCTTAGGGACATTGTTATGGGGCCACTTTTACCAAAGGGACGAAGGTCTAAATCAACCTCGTAGGGTTTCCCTTCGGGGGTTATTTTGGTTAGTATGGAAATGGTATCTTTGAAGACCTTTTCGAAAAATTGGGGTAAGCTCAAACTTCCCGCTTTACCTTCGTCCGTTTCGTGGAGGAAAATTAAATCTATATCGGAATAATAATTGAGCTCTTCACTGCCCAGCTTTCCCAAACCGAGGATTAGCCCTCCCGCCAATTGCCCCGTTTTGGTTATAGGTTCGCCCCAACGGCGGATATTTTTTTCGAGGGCTTTACGGTAGGCGTATTCCACCAAAGCGTCGGCCATGTGGGAGTATTCGGCCAGTATCTCTTCCAAGGTCGCCGTTTGTAAGAGTTCTTTTGAGAAAATTCTCAAAAGCTCATAGTGGCGGTAAAAGGCCAAAAGTTCGGAAACGTCGGAAAATTTTTCGGAAAATTTTTCCAACTCCTTTAGGTAGGTCTCTTTTTTCTTGAATCTATACCACAAGCCGGGGAGGTTTTCTTCAAAGGCCGTAGGGTGTCTAATTAAAAACTTCCTTAGACAGGAAGATTGGTCCAGTATCCTCGTTAGGAGAATAAATCTTCTCTCATTAAGGTATTCCAAAAGTGTCCGCGGATGGGGGTGATTTTTTAGTATTTCTTCGAGGGAGAAAAAAACCAAATCTTCATTGAACAAAAAAGGTCGTGCCTTATCTATCCACTCTTTGGGGATATTTAACAAATTCATCCGCCTAAGGTGTTAATTTTGAACCAATCCTTTTTGGTTTTTGTTCTGACGTTCTTTAATAGGAGATAAAAAATTCCCCTACCTTTTGGAGGATATTTTTTAACTTTTCCACATCTATGTTGAATAAATTTCCCGAATACTCCGAGAGGTTTTTAATGGCCAACTCTTTCATACGGTGATAACCTTTTAGATTTCCACTTTCAAGGTGCATATTTGCTATGGAAACCTGAATAAGGGCCTGAAGAAATTTTTTATATTTTTCTTTGTAGGTTAACCAGTATTTCTCTATTATTTCGTGCCCTTCAAAGTATAGACCTCGGTTGTTCATATCCCTTCCGAGGAAAATAACTTTTTCTATATCCTTTGCCGGTAGGAGGTTTTTATATTCCTCCAAAAGTTGTTGGTAAGTTTTTATTCTCTCTTCCTTGTAAGGTAAAAATTCGGGAGGAACTTCCAAAGATAGGATTTCTTTCCAATATTTCCTTTCTTTGGTTAAAAGGTAATCGCAAAAGTTTTTTCCTAGTTGGTTCCTAACATCTACAAAGCGCATAAAGGGGTTTTATATTTAAAGGCTTTCTATTTACCCATTTTTGGTTCCTCATTAAAAATTTTCCACAAAAAGACCATTAAGAAAATAAATCCCGACTCGATAATTACACCTGTTATTAAAGGTATCCAA
>JAADES010000046.1 GCA_013153315.1 Aquificota bacterium | reverse complement strand
GGAAAGAAATTTTTAATCTAAAGCTTATAGACTTTGAAAACTTAGAGAACAACGAATTCTTTTTTATCCACGAAAAACCATTTACAGACCAATACAACATAAGACCCGACTTTACACTTTTTATAAATGGAATACCCGTAGCAATAATAGAGGCTAAAAAGGAAATCTCCGACGAAGAAGAATATACCTATTTGAACGCTCTCCGGCAAATAGAAAGGTATGAGAGAGAAAGCCCAAAACTCTTTAACTTCGTTCAGCTAGGTATAGGCATAGCGGATAAAAACTTTTACATTCCAACCTACCCCAATAGGGATAGACAAGCAAGATGGAAAACCCGTAAGGTTGAAATTTGGAAAGAGGAAACTCCCAATGGAGAATATAAAGAAAACATATTCGGAATTTTAAAACCCGAAATTCTTACCGATTTGGTGGAAAACTTCATATTTTTCCAAGCCCGGCAGGGAAGTATAAACAAGGTAGTAGCTCGCTATATGCAATACTATGCGGTAAACAAAACCTTTCACAGAATTGAGGAATACGTAAACGGGGGAAACAAAAACCGAGGACTTATATGGCACTGGCAGGGTTCGGGGAAAACATGGGAAATAATATTTTTGGCTGAGAAATTTTATAGAAAGTATTACGCCCGCGATGCGGTGGTCTTTATTATCGTCGACCGTAGGGAGCTGGAAAACCAATTTAACGAGGTGCTTATATCCCTCAAAAATACAAAATTTGTAATTGACCAAAAGAAAGGAGCAAGAATTTCCAGCGTTGAAGAGTTTAAAGAAAAGCTAAAGCAAATCAAGGAGGCGGAAAACAACCCGAATGTATCCGCTAAAGGTGTTCACCTTGTAATGATGCACAAGTTTAGGAGCGAACACCTTAAAGCAATACCCGAAGGGGTTATTAAGAAAAAGGAAATACTCCTTTTGAGGGACGAAGCCCACCGCAGCGAAGGAGGAACGGACGCAGTTTTTTCCGCCGTAAGGAATCACATTTTTAAAAATGCGGTCTTAATAGGTTTTACTGGAACCCCCGTCCACAAAAGGGAAAACAGCACATTCGAAACCTTTGCCTACCCGAGGGAGGGAGAATTTTATCTTCACCGCTATTTTATAGCAGACTCCATAAGAGACGGCTATACCGTTCCCTTAACCTTTAGGGTCGCCCTTAGCGAGTTTATTAAAACTAACGTAGATGAAAGGGAAATAAAAAAAATTGTAGACCTCTATTTTGTAAACCGAAGCCTTTCCGACGAGGACCTTACCGAAGATGAAATAACAGCAACTGAAAGAGTTGTTTCTAAAGACCTGAAATTGGAATCACTGCTTAAAAGCGACGCTTATCTAAAAAGGGTTTCCGAATACATAGCTCAAAATCTTCAAAGGGATACTGAAGATTTCACCTTTAAGGCTCTGGTAGCGGTTCAAAGCCGATTAAGTGCCGTAAAACTCAAACGAGCATTGGATAAAGTTTTGCTCCAAAAGTTTAAAGACTACTCTCCCCAATGGATTGAAGTTGTTATAACCTATACAAACGATGACGAATTAGAGATAAAAGAATACCTCAACAAGCTCCGACATAGGTATGGTATTACCCACCCGGAGGATATTAACAAAGAAATCTTAAAAAGATTTAAAAATGAAGAAAACCCCAAAGTGTTAATAGTGAATAAAAGACTATTGACGGGCTTTGATTGCAAAAAGTTAAAAGTCCTTTATTTGGCAGAAATTTTAAAGGACACCCTTTTACTCCAGGCAAGCGCCAGGGTAAACCGTCCCTATCTCGGTAAAGAGTTCGGTTTAATAGTAGACCTCACCGGTATCTCAATTGAAAACTACAAAAAAGCCATTCAGGAATACAACCTTTACGAACAAAAAGAGATTAATGAAGATATTCTTAAAAACCTCTTTAAGGACAGTCAAGAAATTTGGGAAACCTTTCTTAGGAAGTTGGAAGATTTTAAAAATCTATTTGAGAACATTACAGGTCTAACACTTGAAGAGTTTTCCAAAAAACTAACCTCCAAAAGTTCAGAGGAAGCCAAAAAAATCCTTAGGGAAGTTGTAGGTAAAATCCTAGTTTCAAAAGAAGGAACAAATGTATTAATTCCCCTCTTGGAGGAGCTTATAAAACTTTACGAAACCCTCGGAGGTTATCCCGAAAAAGCTAAACCCGAGTGGAGGAGAGAGTATAAAACCTTAAAAACTTTGCAGGTTGCCCTAAATAAAAAACTAAACCCCAGGAAGGTGATTCGAATCCCTAAAGAAATTCAAGAAGAAATCCTAAAGAGGGTAGAATTTGGAGAAATTAAAAACCTAGATGAGATAAAAGTGGACTTGAAAGTCTTAGAAAACCTTTTAAAGGAAGGTAAAGATTACCGAATAATCTCCGATTGGTTAATACCTCTAACAAACCTTTTGGAGCAAGAAAAAGAAGAACCTCTATACAGATTGATTTATAAAAGGCTGAAAAAACTCCAAAAGGAGTATATAGAAAAATCATTAACCGCCGAAAGGATTATAAAGGAATTAAAAAACCTAACAGACCAAATTGGAAGTTACAGACAACAATTAAAAAACCTATCCCCCGAAAAGATAATAATCAGAGCAATTTCTTACTACTTAAGAGCGAAGGGAATAGAACTTCCCCAAAAAGTTGAAAATTTAGAAAAATCCTTAAGCAGTTTAATAAACAATCCTCCAAGTGAGGAAATCAAAAGAGAAGTTAGAAAACAGTTAAAGGTTCTGCTTATAAAGGCAAAAGTTCCCGCCGCCGAAAGGGAAAAAATTCTTGACCATTTGATGGAAGAGGTAATCCTTCCCTACTCTCGGAGGTTCAGAAATGAAACCGGATAAACTCCTTAAGGAGGTTTCGGATAAATTGAACCTTGATAGGGAAATCAAAATAAAGGTAAAACCCTTTAAGAAGAAAATAGCCTCCATATCCCACAAAACAGGAACGCTCTATTTAAACCAACTCTGTTTGGAAATATTAACGCAGGAAGAAATTAAATTTGTTATTGCCCACGAACTTTTACATTTAAAGCATGGAAAGATTCACACCCTTAAGTTTGAGCAAGAGCTACGAAGTCTTTTTAGCAAGGATTTAACCCGGTCAATTAATTGGAAAATAAAGAAACTACTAAAGTCGCAAACTTAAATAAAAATCCCTCTAAGGAAGAATAAACTTTACGATTAAAAACGCCAGAATGCTCAAATCCGTATTCCGCCGCTACGCGGCTTCATGAATTGCTTTGAAAAGGTATTGATTTTTTGTAAAATTGGTATAAAATGAAACCCATATAAGGGGAAGAACTGCAGAGGATTTTTTCCTCTGCGACCCGTAAAGCCTAAAGTTTTTAAAGGGCTGGCATGCCCATTAAAGCATGCCCTACCCGTGGACTGCGGGGAAGTAACGCTCGTGGAGTGGGGATTATCCCCACGGTGAAGCGGGAAGCCCACGACTTGAGTTGTGGGAGGAAGTCACACCTCAACATGGAAAAGAAAATACTTATCCAAGGCGGGTTGGTAATAGACCCTTCCCAAAATTTGGAAAAAGTTTGCGATGTTCTTATTTCGGGTTCAAAAATAGAAAAAATATCCGACCATATTGAGGTTCAACCTAGCTATGAGGTAATAAATGCAAAGGGTAAGGTTGTGGCTCCCGCCTTTGTAGACCCCCATGCCCACCTCAGAGACCCCGGCTACACCTACAAGGAGGATATAGAAAGCGGTTCACGGGCGGCGGTCTTTGGGGGTTTTACCACGGTGGTAAGCATGCCCAACACCAACCCCGAAACTGACAACCCGGCGATAGTGGAATATCAAATATTGAGAGCCCAAAAAGTAGGTTTAATAAGACTGCTGCCTGCCGCCGCCATAACCAAGGGAAGAAAAGGGAAAGAATTAACCCCATTAGGAACTTTAAAGGAAGCGGGGGCGGTAGCCCTAACCGACGATGGAACAACCCCCACCGACGAAAGTTTGCTTAGAACGGCCTACGAATGGGCTGCCGACTTAGGCTTGCTAATAATGGACCACGCCGAATTACCTTCCCTTTCCCAAGGACATTTAAACGAAGGTAAAATTTCCGCCCTGTTAGGTATAGCCGGAAGAAGCCGTGCCGCAGAAGCTATAGCGGTGGCCCGCGACGGCTATTTAGCTTCCATTACAGGGGCTAAGGTTCAAATTCAACACATTACCGCAAAAGAAACGGTAGAGCTTTTAAAACTCTTTAAGGATAAAGGGGTAAACATCACCGGCGAGGTTAACCCCAACCATTTACTCCTTACCGAGGAGGCTATTTTAGAATACCGTTCCTTGGTAAAGGTCAATCCACCCCTAAGGACGGAAGAAGATAGAAAAACCCTTATATCCGCTTTGGCGGAAGGAATTATAGACTGCATAGGAACCGACCACGCTCCCCACGCCGATTGGGAAAAAGCCAAACCTCTCGACCAAGCACCCCCGGGAATGTTGGGCTTCCAAATAGCCTTGCCCGCCCTTATCCAACTATACAGGGAAGGTTATTTAACCCTAAAAAGGATTGTTGAAGTTTTGTCTACCCGTCCGGCTCAAATATTGGGACTTTACCCCGATTTGGGAACATTAAAAGAAGGAACTTCCGCCGATTTGGTAATTTTTGACCCCAACCATGAGTGGGTTTTTACAAAAGATTTAAATCCCTCCAAAAGCAACAACTCTCCCTTTATCAACAGAGCCTTGACGGGAAAAGTTTTTTACACCATAAAAGAGGGGCGTTTAGTTTATAAATACCGATAGAGGAAAAAAGTTAAAGAATAGGAGGTAATTCCTTTTTTTGTCTTTTAACCATCTCTTCGAGAATTTCCTTAAAGTAGGTGGGAGTAATTAACTTTATTCCCAACTGTTTGGCCCACTCCCTTATACCTTCGTCGGCGCTCACCAGTATGGCGTCCAGTTCGTAGGCCAACAAAATAACGTCTACGTCTTCTTTGCTGTCCAAAATGCCTTGGCGGAGGGCATCTCGGTATTTTTCTCTAAGGCTTCGGATAATTTCGCCTACCCCCTCTTTGGTGCTGGCCCCTGCGTTTCTTACGTGCTCTTCGGCAATTCTCAAGCCTTTATTTATACGGTGGCGTAAATCGCCAATAAAGTTATATAGAAATTGGGCCGGTATCATTAGGGTGAACATCTTGGGGTTTCTTAGGCGAACCGTTAATTCGAATTTTGGGGCCAACTTACCTAACTTTATCATTTTTTGGAGCTCATCGTAGGTAGATAGGGGCATATAAAATTCCGCTTCGCTGTGTTCCATCAATAAGAGTAGGTCTTCGGTGGCATCCAGAACATCCTGACTGAATTTTTTATAGAGCTGCGGGTTGGTAAAAACGCTGGTATCCAAAACAAATTTTAACTTTTCCGACATCGGTTAAACCAATTTTAAAAGTCCAAATAAGGGAAATTATCAATATATATCTATCTAAACCAGGCTTTCCCCAAAAATATGTTCTACAACGGGATATTTGTTAAATACTCCCTTCGAAAGCAGGATTTGGTAAACATAATTACTGCCTATGTAAAAGGATACGGCGGCCGCACTAAGGTAGAACTCCCACATACGGAAAAACCTTTCCCCGAGATTTTTAATAACCCAGTCCCTATTTTGGAGAAATCTTTTTTTCCACTCCTTTAGGGTTTTGTAATAATGGAGCCTCCAGTTGTCGATATCAATTAAATAAAACTCGAAAGGTTCTAAAGCTTCCAATATTTCCCCCAAAGAGGGCAGATAACCACCGGGAAAGATATATTTGCGAATGAACTCCGAAGGTTTTTCTTTATGCAATTTCCCTATGGTGTGGAGTAAAAACAAACCTTTGTCGGTCATTACATCGAAAACACTTTTGAAAAAAGTTTTGTAATGTTCTAACCCAACATGTTCAAACATTCCTATGGAAATCACTTTGGTGAATTTTTGTCCCAAGGAAGGTAAATCCTTGTAGTGGAGAAGAAAAACTTCCACCCGACCTTCAAGGTTTCTTTTTTTAATTTCGTCCTTAATGTGGTTATATTGATTTTCCGACAGGGTTATACCCACAGCCTTTTTAACATTGAATTTTTCCACCGCGTCAAAAAGCACAGCCCCCCACCCACATCCTATGTCCAGCAGGATATCTTCTTTATTTAAAAGCAACTTTTTTAAGGATATTTCCCGCTTTTTCTTTTGAGCCTCTTCTAAGGAACAGTTCGGTGAAGGAAAAAATGCACACGAATAAGTTAAACTTTCATCCAACCATAGGCGGTAAAATTCGTTTCCTATATCGTAGTGGTGTTGAACATTCTTTTTATCCTTTTCCACATCAAGGTGGGAAAATAGCTGTAACAACTTAAGAAGGGGAAAATGCCTTTTTTCTTCCTTCCGAAGGAAACTTAAACCGGCTATTAGAACCTTTTCTAGGTCTCCTTCTATTTCTATATCCCCATCCATGTAACCTTCTCCAAAGGCCATTTCGGGATTTTTAAAAAATTTTTTAACTACTTTGGGATTATTTACAACAACATAATTTTTAGCATTTTGGGGATAAATCCAACTGTTGGGCAATTTTACACCGACTATATTTTCCCCAAAATGTTTATTTACACCATCTATTAACCTTTTAAGGAGCCTTTCGGTTAACATTTACAACCCCCGTGTGGTAAGTTCTCACTAATAGAAATTAGGAAACTTTGAAAAGCTTGTCCAACAATCGAAAAGGAAGTTTTAAAACTATTAGAGGAGAACAATTAGTTTTTTCCTGCTTTTTCGGTTTTCAGGTTTTTACACCAACTTTTTTTTTAAAAGTCTCGACTATAGCTCCGATAAATTTACCGACCCTTAGAAAGGCCCTTATATTAAAGGGAGAGGAAAAAGAAAATAGAAGCATTCCCTAAACTTAAAACATTATGTTTCGCATGGCGTTGGACGCTATGGGGGGAGATTATGCTCCCCTCGAAATTGTTAGGGGTGGTATTTTAGCCCTAAAAGAGGAAAAAGATTTATTTGTTTACTTTGTAGGGGATAAAGAAAAAATCAAACCTATTTTGGAAAAAGAAGCTTCTTCCTTAAAAGGGAGATACGAAATAGTTCATGCTCCTGACAATGTAAAAATGAACGAAGCCCCTTCAAGGGTTTTAAGAAAAAAAAATTCTTCCCTATATCAGGCAGGGCTCTTAGTTAGGGAAGGAAAGGCCGATGCAATGGTTTCGGCCGGAAATACCGGGGCTGTTTTAACTGTTGGAAAATTTATCATAGGTGCGATAGAGGAGTTAGAAAGACCTTCCATAGGGGTAGCCTTTCCCAACCCCAAAGGTTATACCGTACTGCTCGATGTTGGTGCTAACGTAGATGTCAAACCGAGGCACTTGGTGCAGTTTGCCGTTATAGGGCACACCTACGCCCAAGAAATGTTGGGAATAAAGAACCCTCGGGTCGGAATTTTGTCCATCGGTGAAGAGGAAGGTAAAGGGAACGAGTTGGTTAAAGAGGCCTACCCATTATTGAAAGAGACCAAACTCAATTTTGTAGGAAATGCGGAAGGTAGGGATATTTTTAACGGAAACTTTGATGTAATTGTTTGCGACGGTTTTGTGGGAAATGTGGTGCTTAAAGCCTCCGAAAGCTTGGGTTTTGCCATTTTAAAAATGATTAAGGAGGAGGTCAAAAAAAGTTTTTGGGCTAAATTGGGAGCATGGCTGATGAAGCCCGCCTTCAAGGCCCTAAAACAAAAAGCCGACTTTGCCGAATACGGAGGAATTCCCCTTCTGGGGGCAAAGGCGCCCGTTATGATAACCCACGGGCGAGCTAATGCCAAGGCAATAAGGAACGCAATTAGGGCGGCCCAGGATTTCTATACCCACCACTTTAACGATGTTTTAAGGAAAAACCTTTTAGAATTGGCGGGGGAAGTTTTAGCTAAGGCAAAAAATGGTAACGGAAAATAAATAAACCTATTCAGGTTTTAATAATTCCCAACCTTTTTAGGTTTTCTTTCAATTTTTTACTGCACTCGTTGCAAAAGTTTTCCGTTTTTAAATCCACCTCAAAAAGGGAGTTGGAAAAACTCATAACACAGCGGGGGTTGGGACAATGTTCCAAACCGAAAACGTGTCCCATTTCGTGGGTTACTTCTTTCCTTACGCGGGAAATAAATAAACTTTGGTCGGGGTCTATAAGCCTAGCGTAAGAGACGACCGCCGCACGGAAGTAGGGTGAAGCCAAGCCAAAAACAAAATTTAGGCCGGGACTATAAATATCTTCCCCGGTTATACCCAAAGCGGCGACCGCATTTTCGGGCTTTATTAGCACCAAATAGCTTAGCATAGCGTCGGCCATATATTGGTTTCCTCTTTTTCCTTCCAAAGGAGGGTTATAAATACCTCCAAATTCAGGGTTGAGGAAAAATTTTTCCCTTAAGACGATATCGGTTTCTTTTAACACCGTCGAAAGGAGTTCATCCTTTCCGAAACTGATAACGAAACTTTTATTTGTGCCCGACATTAGTAGATATTTTTAATTCCTTTAAGATAGATAGGAATATTCGGACACTTTAAAATTTTTGACCTTTAAATGGCTCTAATAGTTCAAAAATTCGGAGGAACCTCCGTAGGAAGTTTAGAAAGAATAGAAAACGCCGCAAGAAAGGTTATAAAAGCCAAAGAACAAGGCCACGATGTGGTGGTTGTTTCCTCGGCTATGGCGGGAACCACCGACCGATTAATCCAAATGGCCAAACAAATCCAACCAATACCCAACCCTCGGGAACTGGATATGTTGCTGGCCACCGGCGAACAGCAGGCCATAGCCCTCTTTGCCATGACCCTGGAAAAATTGGGATACAAAGCTATTTCCCTCTGCGGTTGGCAAGTGCCCATAATTACCGACGATGTTCACACCAAAGCCCGTATAAAGGAGATAAAAACCCAAAAATTAAGGGAGTTGCTATCTAAGGGCTATATCCCTATAGTGGCCGGATTTCAAGGGGTAACAAAAAGCGGCGAAATAACCACTCTGGGAAGAGGAGGTTCGGACACCTCCGCCGTCGCTATCGCCGCCGCCCTAAAGGCCGACGTGTGCGAAATCTATACCGACGTGGACGGAATATACACCACCGACCCCCGAATTTGCCCCAATGCCCGCAAAATTAAGAAAATCGCCTACGAAGAGATGCTGGAGCTGGCCTCTTTGGGCGCCAAGGTTATGCAAATCCGTAGTGTGGAATTGGGTTCAAAATACGGTGTTAGAATACACGTCAGAAGTTCCTTTAAGGACGAAGAGGGAAGTTGGATTGTTCCGGAGGAGGAAATTATGGAAAAGGTAGCGGTAAGGGGTATAGCCGCCGATACTAAGGAAGTGCAATTTACCGTTGTTAAAGTTCCCGACCAGCCGGGAATAGCTGCAAAAATTTTTAAAGCTTTGGGCGACGCCCATATTGCGGTGGATATGATTGTGCAAACCGTTTCGGTCGACGGTTATACCGATATGTCCTTCACCGTTCCCGAAAATGATGCTCCCCAGGCTAAAGAGATTGTTGAAAAGGTAGCCCGCGAAATAGGGGCGGAAAAAGTTTTAATGGACCCAAATGTTGCAAAAATTTCCGTCGTTGGTTTGGGAATGAGGAGTGCCTACGGTGTTGCCGGCAAAATGTTTGAAATTCTCGCCAAACACGGAATTAACATTAAGGCTATATCTACTTCGGAAATTAGAATTTCCACTTTAATAGACAGGAAATACACCGAGTTGGCCGTTAGGGCTTTACACGAGGCTTTTATTGAGAACGATACGATAAACTTCAGCTAAGCTTTTCTTTAACTTTTTTTATTTTAAAATGGCGGAGGGGGAGGGATTCGAACCCTCGGTGCCCGTAAATCGGGCACACGGCGTTTCCAGCGCCGCGCCTTCGTCCGCTCGGCCACCCCT
>JAADES010000032.1 GCA_013153315.1 Aquificota bacterium | reverse complement strand
CCCTCAAAGAGGGCTAATTTCGTCCTTACGGACTTCATAGAGATTTAAATAGTGCTTGGAATATTTTAAAGCTTGGATTAAAACAGTTAGCTAAGAAAAATAAGGCGATGGCAGACCGCTTAATGTCTGCCCTACCCGTGGACTGCGGGGAAGTAACGCCCGTGGAGTGGGGATACCCCCACGATTAGCCCCTAAAGGGGCTAATTTCGCCACTTTCGTGGCTTCATGAAGCGGGAAGCCCCTCACTTCAGTGAGGGGAGGATGTCACTGGTTCCTTAAGTAGGAAAAGCAAAAAGAAAAAATTAACCTTATTTGGATTTTTTTCCGCCTTGGTTTTCGGTGGAAATGGAGGCCAAACCCTTGGCGGCCGCCTGGCGGAGACGTTTCTGACCCTGGGGCTCCCAAGGTTTGATTTCTTTGATTTTTCTGGCCGCGGCTTTACCGCTGAGCTGCCTGATGTAATAAAGTTTAGCCCTTCTAACCTTACCGAATTTAACAATTTCTATTTTTTCCAAACGAGGGTTGTATAGGGGGAAAGTCCTTTCAATGCCCACACCGAAGGACTCTTTCCTTACGGTGAACATTCTGTTTAAACCTGTTCCTTGGAACCTTATAACCAAACCTTCGAAAGGTTGGATTCTCTCTTTGTTTCCTTCCTTAACCTTGTAGTAAACCCTTACGGTGTCCCCCACACGGAAGTCGGGAATATCTACCTTTCTCTGATACCTTTTTTCCAATTTCTGTATTAGTAAGTCCATTTTTTAACCTCCTTTTGAATTTTCAGAGACCAAACCAAAAAAGTATATTCAGAATTCTTAGTTATTTCCGCCGTTGGTTAATAAAAGGTTTTAAAATTCCCACCCGATGGACAAAATTTTCTTCCCATTGGAGGATAGCAACCTAATAGACCGATATAGGGAAATCATCGATGGTAAAACCTTTTTGGTTACCGGGGGAACAGGTTCCTTCGGAAGGTTGTTTGTTAAAACCCTCCTTGAAAAGTTCAATCCTAAAAAGGTTATAGTCTTTAGTAGGGACGAATACAAGCAGTTTTTAATGCAAAAGGAGTTTCCCAAAGAGAAATATCCCCAACTTAGGTTTTTCCTGGGAGATATCCGAGATAAGGATAGACTTTATAGAGCCTTCGAAGGTGTCGATTATGTAATCCATGCGGCGGCACTAAAACATGTTCCAATATTGGAATATAACCCCTCGGAGGCGGTCAAAACCAACATATTGGGGGCCCAAAACATTATAGACGCCGCCATAGACCAAGGCGTTAAGAAGGTTGTAGCCCTCTCCACCGACAAGGCGGTAAATCCCATAAATCTTTACGGAGCCACCAAGTTAGCAATGGAAAAATTGCTCGTTGCGGCAAACGCCTACACCGGTAGCAAACCTACAACATTCGCCCTAGTTAGATACGGAAACGTTGTAGGAAGCCGCGGAAGCGTAATTCCCTACTTCAAAAGCTTAATAGAAAAAGGAGAAAAAACCCTTCCCGTAACCGACCCCCGAATGACCCGCTTCTGGATAACCCTACAGCAGGGGGTTGAGCTTGTCCTCTATGCCCTAAAGGAAAGCGTAGGAGGCGAAATATTTGTTCCTTATATTCCCAGCATGAAAATCCTTGATTTGGTAAAAGCAATATGTCCCGACTGTGGATACAAAATAATAGGAATCCGTCCGGGAGAAAAATTGCACGAAACCCTCATTTCGGAAGAAGAAAGTATGCACACCGTAAAAGTTCGAACCCCGGAAGGTAAAACTTATTTTGTAATCCTGCCGCAGTTTTCCTTTGAAACAAAAGACACCTCCAAATGGAGTAAATATGAAAAACTCCCCGAAGGGTTTATCTATAGAAGCGATAAAAACGACTGGTGGCTTACGGTCGAAGAACTTAGGAAGTTAATTAATAAGTTAGAGCTTTAAAACATTGATTTTTTTGCAAAATTGCGTTAAATTTCTTAGGTATCAAACCAAAGGAGGTTTAACCATGCGGGAAATTTTTGAAACCCTAGCAAGGGCCGTAGAGCTCAATCGGAAAAACAACAAAGGTTTCACCCTCGTTGAGCTCCTCATCGTTATCGCCATTATCGCTATCTTGGCGGCTATCGCTATTCCCCAGTTCACAAAATACAAACAAAGGGCTTATGTGGCCGCAATGAAAAACGACGCACACAATATTATTTCTTCCGAAGAGGCCTATTTCGCATCGTATGATGAGTATGCAACAGGTAGCAAAGCTGTTTATAATGCAAGCAAAATTCAGTTAAAAGACAGTGATGGAAATATAGTCCAGGTCGTACCTCTATCCAAAAATGTTGTAGTATTGAAAACTGTAGGTACAACAGACGCTTCGGGAAATATGACCGTTTACCCCGGAACAGCTTTGAGCGATGGCTCGGCTAATGCAACGGTATTCATTCGTTGCCCCGACGGTTCTCCCGGTTACGGTTTTGCTTTAGGTCATAAAAACCTATATAATTCGGGAGATAACTATTACACTGTAAACGTTATTTACGACTCTTGTAAAGATGATGCTCCTGTAGAAAAGCATCCTTCTGGTGCTACTGCTTATAATCATTAATATATTTACCTTCCTTTTTATCCTTTTTTCAAAGGTTTTAGCAATTTCCGCCTTAAAAAGGAGAGGTTTATGGATAATGGAGGTAGAAAAGGTTACACTCTTTTAGAATTACTTATAGCGATAGCCATAATAGGTATTTTGGCGGGATTTGCAATTGCCTTTTACAATCGCTATAAAATAGCAACCTATAACAATATCGCCCTCTATGACCTTAGGAACCTTATAGAGGATGAACTTGCGTACGAAGCTACCCATCAAACTTTTATTGGTTTTGGAGTAGAAGATGCGGTTAACGGCAAAATTGTTATAGGAGATTTTTCCCACAAGCTACTTTCGCCCAAAGTTAGGGCCGTTGTTAAATTTTCGCAATACTATGCAAATATGTGCACAAAGCACACCCTCGGCGACCGAATTTACGGTTACGAAACCGACACGGGAACAATTTATTACAAAAAAAGCCAACCGGGCTATGCCCTTCAGGACGATGATTGTCCCAATGCAACTTCGGAAATAGATTTCAAAGCTTCCGAAGGTTGGTATCCTCTTAATTAGTCCTTTCTCTGTTCATTTCCTTAACGAATTTCCTCCTTTAGGAATTTTTTGACCTCTCCTACCAAAAATAGGGAACCCAATATTATTGAATCCTCCGAAAGGTTTTCCAACATTTCTTTAACGCCGGGGTAGGTTTTTATTTCTTTAAATTTCAATTCCACCGCACGGGTAAATAGATTTTCCAAACTTTCCGCGCGGTGGTAGTTTACTTTTACCAACCCTATGCGGTCGGTATATTTTCTTATTAGCTCCATTTGGGTAGGCCAATCTTTATCCCTCATAGAGGAATAGACAACAAAGACTTTCCTATTGAGGGTTTTTAAATCTTCCAAAGTCCTTTTTAGGGCATGTAAATTGTGAGCTCCGTCCAATATAAGGAGGGGATTTTCTCGGACTATCTCGAAACGGCCTTCCCAGCGGGCATTGGCTAGGGCTGTTTTTATTTTCTCTTTGTCGGGTTTTATTCCTAACTTGGGTGCGGTAAGCAAAAATATTGTCAAAGCCAGAGCCGCGTTTTGAACCTGTTTTAACCCGTATATTCCTAATTTAGCTTCCTCCAAATGGAAATCCTCAAAGTTATAGTTCCTAAGGTAGGTGTTTGGAAAGTCTACCGCCCCTTGGTAGGTAAAATCTTTATTTGCCACATAGAGGGGGGAATTTCTTTTATTAGCCTTCTTGAGGGCTATAGATAAAAGAGGCTCGTTATCTTCACCCAAAACAATAGGCGTTTGGGGATAAATTAGTTCAGTTTTGTCGTCGGCTATCTCTTCCAAGGTGGAACCGAGCCACTTTGTATGGTCTAAGCCTACATTGGTTATAGCCGTTAATAAAGGTTTGTGGACTTTGGTAGCATCCCACCTTCCGCCCAAACCTGCTTCTATAATCGCAATGTCAACTTTGTTTTCCTTAAAAAGGAGGGTAGCTATTAAAACCGCACTTTCAAAGTAGGTCAATTTATATTTCTCTATAAGGGGTTTTATCCTTTCTACATACCTTTGGAGGGTTTTTTCATCAATTGGAACGTTGTTTATTCTCCACCTTTCGGTTTCGTCCACCAAGTGGGGAGAGACAAACCTTCCTGTTTTCAGGCCGTGGTGTCTATATAAACTTTCCAAGAAGGCCGTTGTGGAACCTTTCCCATTGGTGCCCCCCACAATTACCGAAGGGTAGGTATCTTGAGGATTTCCCGCTTCTTGACAAGCTTTTTTTATTCTTTCCAGTGTGGGGGTGAAATTTAACTCCAAGCCCTTAAAGAGATTCCAAAGGAGCATAGAGGATTATTAAAAGAGAATAAATCCCTATGAAAATAGAGGGAACTTTACGGGTGCCTTCGGACAAGTCTATTTCCCATAGGGCTATAATCTTGGGGAGCTTGGCCGACGGGCCGGTAAGAGTAAAAAATTGGCTTAGGGCGGCGGATACTTTAGCTACGCTAAATATCTACCGACAATTGGGCGTTGAAATAGAAGAACTAAGCCCTACCGAGCTTGTGGTAAAGGGAACAGGTTTCGAAGGTCTGCGCGAGCCTTCGGATATATTGGATGCTCAAAACTCGGGAACAACAACCCGTTTAACATTGGGAGTTTTGGCTACCCAACCCTTTTTTAGCGTTATTACGGGGGACAATTCCCTAAGAAGACGTCCCATGTTGAGGGTGGTAAAACCCTTGCGCCAAATGGGGGCCTCCATCGACGGAAGGGAAGAAGGTAATCTTTTGCCTCTGGCCGTAAGGGGCGGTCAACTTAAAGGTATTTCCTTTTTTAACAAAAAGGCTTCCGCTCAAGTTAAGTCGGCTTTATTGCTTGCCGGCTTGCAGGCCGAAGGAATAACCGAAGTAGAAGAACCCTATCTATCGAGAGACCACACCGAAAGGATGCTCCAACTTTTTGAGGTGGATTTAAGCATAATTCCCACCGAAGGGGGTATTTTGGTAAAACTAAAAGGGGGACAAACTCTAAAAGGGGACAAAGATATAGTTGTTCCCGCCGACCCATCGAGCGCCGCCTTTTTCGCCGCTGCGGCGGTATTGCTACCGGGCTCCCACCTTGTTTTAAAAGATGTTCTAATAAACCCTACAAGGGACGGTTTCTTTAGAAAACTCAAAGAGATGGGTGCCAATATTGAATATACCAACGTTAGGGAAATTTCCCGCGAACCTATAGCGGATATTGAGGTTAAATATTCTCCCGACTTGAGGGGGGTAGAAGTTCATCCCGAAGAAGTTCCCGCTATGATAGATGAACTTCCTTTGTTGGCTGTTGTTGCTACCCAAGCCGAAGGTAGGACCTTAATTAAAGGAGCTTCCGAACTGAGGGTTAAAGAAAGCGACCGTATAAAGGCTACTGTTGAAAATCTCCGCCGAATGGGGGCAAAAATAGAGGAACTCCCCGACGGTATGGTTATCGAAGGTAAAACACCCCTTAAAGGGGCAAAAATAAAAACCTACGACGACCACCGAATAGCTATGGCCTTTACCATCGCCGGACTTATAGCCGATGGGCCTGTAGAGTTGGATAACCCCGAATGTGTAAAAATTTCCTATCCCAACTTCTTTGAGGATTTAAAGAAGGTTTTAAAACCCTAAAAAGTTTTTTTCTTTTCTTTTCTAAACCTTTTTGGTGCAAAAAGTTAAAAACCTTTAAAAGGATTAAGCAACCTCGCCCCTCATTATGTCGTGAATATGAATAATTCCGATGGGACGGTTTTGTTCATCTACCACAATGAGGACGGTTATTTTGTAATCTTCCATCCTTTTGAGGGCTTCCATGGCCAGCTCGTCGGCTTTAGCGGTTTTTGGGTTTTTTGTCATAACATCTTTGGCGGTTTCTTTATTGAAATCTCCCCCTCTTTGGACAAACCTTCTTAAGTCCCCGTCGGTGATTATTCCTACCAGTTTCCCATTGTCGTCAACTACGGCGGTGGCCCCGAATCCTTTGGAAGAAATTTCTAAAACTACATCCCTCATTGGGGTATCTTGATGGACTATAGGTACCTTTTGGGGGTCGAAATGTCCTAAATCCTTTACCAGTTTAAGTTTTCTTCCTAAGTTTCCCGCGGGGTGGCGAAGGGCAAAATCTTCCTTAGTGAAACCTTTGAGTTTCATTAAACAAACTGCCAAAGCGTCGCCCAAAACCAAGGTGTTGGTGGTAGAGCTGGTTGGTGCCAAATTCATTGGGCAGGCTTCCCTTTCTACGCAGAGTTTTAAAACAATGTCCGCCCGTTTTGCCAACTCCGATTGGACATTGTTAGTAATAGCGATAATTGGCACTCCCAACCTTTTAAAGTAGGGAAGCATCGCCAAGAGTTCGGAACTTTGTCCGCTATTGGAAATTGCTATAACAACATCATCTTTAGACACCATACCTAAATCACCGTGAAGGGCTTCGGCGGGATGCAAAAAAAACGCGGGAGTTCCCGTAGAGGCTAACGTGGCCGCTATTTTTTTTCCGACAATTCCCGATTTGCCTATTCCACTTACCACCACCTTACCTTTGCAGGAGGCTATAAGTTTGACTGCCTTTTCGAAAGATTGGTCTATACAGTTCTTCAGATTCTTAAGCTGGTCTATTTCTGTTTCTATTACCTCTTTGGCGGTTTTTAAAATGTCCATCTTTAGGAAATATCTTTAAATTCTCCCCACGGGGTTTTTATAGATTTTTTATGTCCTTTTTTCAAAACTTGGTCGGTTATATAACTTCCCTCCGCGGGGTAGATTTAGCTATAGCTTTGGGCTATTTGGTTGCTTTCTTTGTTTCTTGGTTTATTACCCGTTGGTTGTTAAATGTGAAATTTAAAAAGCTACCCCAGATTCACGCGGTAATATATGCTCTCCAGGCGGTTTTATTTACGGTTATAGCCCTCGTTAGCTACAAATACATAAACGACCCTATTTTGAAAATTCTCTATCGGGATACAGCCGTTTCGGTGGCCGCCGCTCTTTTAGCGGGGGCGGTTTTTTCCTTTGTCCGAATTGGGAAGGTTTTAAGACTTATAACCTATTTGGGATTTTTCTTAGCCCTTATTGTGGAAATAGTTATTATCTTTACCACAAACCTAGGTTTGTTGAAAATTCTTATCCCTTTGAGGAAATTTTTAATACTCCTTTCTTTGTTCCCTATTTTGTATGCACTTACCGAATTAATATCCGTCAAAAGGTTTAAAAAGGTTTTAAGAACCCTTTTAGGGGGTTTGTTTTTAACCATCGGACTCCTTTGGGAGCTGGGATATGTAAACTTCGATATAACAGCCTTTGTTGGTATTGGAATTATAGTAGCCACAACATTGGTTTATTCCTGGTTTATCTCCCACGGTACGGTAGTTTTAACCAAACTTTTTAAGGTTCTACAAATAAACGAAGACGACGGGGAAACCCTTTTGGATTCCCTCAAAAAGTTGGGTTTTCTCTTGCTTCTCTACATTTATTGGATAGTTGGAATTTACTACCTAAATTTGGAAAAACTGGTTCAACAGCTTAAGGGAATAATTTTGTTCGACACCCCTATTGTAAAAATTTCTCTCTTCAACCTTTTGGCGAGCGTTTATTTGTTCCTCTTTTTGTTTTATTTGATAAACATCCTCAAAAAGGTAGTTAAATTAATCTATCCTCCCCAAGAGAGGGAAGATAAGGGAGGTTCTATAGAAGCGGTAGTCTACAACCTCGGAATGCTTTTGAATATCACCCTTTCGCTCTCGGCTATGGGTCTAACTTGGAAAGCTATACTGCCCTTGGCGGGTGCCTTGGGTATCGGTTTGGGTTTTGGTTTGCAAACAATACTGAATAACTACGTAAGCGGTTTTATTTTAATGTTCAGTCGGAATATCCGCGTCGGCGACTTTGTTGAGCTACCGGGAAATGCGGGGCAGTTTATAAATAATCCCTCCAACTACATTTTCGGTAGGGTTGAAGACATTAGTATATTAACCACCCGCATAAGAACCCTCGACGGGATAGATATTTTGGTTCCCAATTCCACCTTTATAGGAAACCAGATAATCAACTATTCCCTAAAAAATCCCTTTGTTAGGGTTAGGTTTCCCTTTGGGGTGGCCTATTCCAGCGACCCCGACAAAGTAAAGGAAATCCTAATTAAGCTTGCCTACGATTGCCCTTGGGCGAAAAATTACTACCGCCCTCCCCAGGTTTGGTTTACTTCCTTAGGTGACAGTGCCCTACTTTTTGAACTTCTAATGTGGGTAGATATAAGGGAACTGTGGAAAAACCCCTACAAAACCCTTTCCTATTCCTTGGTGGATTGGGTTTATACCAACGGATTTAAACGCCTTAAGGAGGCCAATATTGAAATACCTTTCCCCCAACAGGATATTTGGTTTAGGAATAACCTCAAAGTGGTTATAGAAAACGAGGAAGGAAAACCTTTAGGGGTTCTGAAAAAAGAAGATAGAACAAAAGATGTTTAAAAGTTAAACGTTTTCAGGTTGGGGTTCTTTTACTTCAACCTCTACAATATCGCTTTCCCAAAGACCGTGCTTTGTGCAGTAGGACATAGCGTGAAGTTGTAGCTTTTTCTTCATAGGAACTATATAGAAATCAACCTCAACTTGGTCCTTTTGGTTTCCGAGCATTTCGGGCTGAATTTGAACGTGTCCCAATAGGGTATTTCCATCCCACAGCTGAACGTAGGCAATATAGTGGTCATGATCCATGGGGTGAGCGTAATCTTTTCCAACTTTAACTTTAACTTTGAGTTTTTGACCTTTTACAGCTTCGCCTTCAACATAAACAAAGGGGGAGTGTCTGTCTACATAGTCAACCTTAGCTTCGGTTTTAGCCTGTTGGATTAGTTCACTGTAGCGGTTTATCTTGGGCATATCCAAACCTCCTTGTTGAGTTTGGATATTAAAGCTATAACTTGCCAAAAGGTTTATAAATGAGAAATGTCAAACCTTAGGGATTTCCTAACTTTAACCTGTCCCTTATGGAGGATATTTTCTATTCCGAAGAATGGTATCCTATCAAGCACATTTCAACTTTTGTAGATAAAGAATTCTTTTATTACCTTTGTGATGAACAAAAAATAGAAATATACCAATTGGAAGATTGCAAAGAGATAGAGAAGATAACCCTTTCAGAGAAAGAATATAAAATCAAATTTACCAACTACTGCGGTTATTTAAACAAGGAACTAACCCATCTCGTTATTCCCAAAAAACTAATAGACCTTTGGGGGTTAAATCCCTATAACAAAGAGAAACTAAAAGAGGATTTTAATAAGAAATTTGAAAACTTTCTTTGGAAGGTTTTAAACGACTTGGGAAATTTAGGATTGTTATTTAACCTATCTCCCGCAAGTTTTCCAGTAGAAGAAACCCCGAAAGAGGAAAATCTAATTTTTCAAATATTGGTTCTATTGGAGTTTGTCCCAACTTTAGAAGAAAACCTCGGTTGGATAATAGCCGACCCACATAGGGAACTTATCAAGCGGGAAACCTATAAACCTATAGAGGAAGTTAATGAATTGGAACCTGCGGTTGTTGTTGATATAGTCCAAAACCCCCACCGTTGGGTTGAAAGTTCCAGAGGTTTCCTTAAAGGTAGAAATAAAAGATTTGCCCCTACGGAGGTGCTGCAATTTGAATATATAGAAACACACGACACGGTGGAAAACCGCTTTATAAAACGGCTTTTGGAGGAAATTCTATTTATCCTCGATACCGCCGAGGGAAAATATAAAAAGATTCCCCCGCAGTTGGTTTATTTAAAAGAGACCATCGGGTGGTATTTGCAAACAACCTTCCTGCGTGAGGTAGGAAGTTTAAAACAGATACCCTCCCATTCGAAAGTTTTACAGAGAAAACCCGGTTATAGGGAACTTTTTAAACTTTGGAGGTTGCTCCACACCTCTTTTGTTCCATCGTTTTATTCCAAACTAGAATTGGTTTTCGCCTTAAAGGATATGGCAACCCTTTGGGAGTATTATGTTTTAACAGTTCTGCTTAGGGAGTTAAAAGAAATTTACGGACCTTTTGAGGTTGAAATTGATTTTGAATCTAGGAAAAAGTCTAAAACACTTTATGAATTTGCTAAATTTAGGTTTTCAAAAGGTGGGCTATTATATTTTCAACCCGAAAAGAAAGATTTTGCTTTTAATACCTTACCTCTAAGACCTGATTTCTTATTCGAATTTGAAAATAATCGATTGATTTTGGATGCAAAATTCCGTTTCTTTGAAGGAAAAAATAGAAGTTCAAAATTAGAACAGCTTTATAAATACAAAGGAGCCTTAAATCCTAAGGGGGTTGTTGCTATTGCTATTTCTAAAGATAAATCCACACAACAATCGAAAATAAT
>JAADES010000010.1 GCA_013153315.1 Aquificota bacterium | reverse complement strand
ATTCTTTAACAAGCTCTTCTTTTAACTTGGTTTTAGCTTCGTAAGTTTTATGCTCTATTAAACTTTCTATAGCTTCGGCTACTATTTTTGCGTTTTCCCCACCCAGTTTTTCTTCCAATGCTTTGTAGATTTTTAATACCTCTCCCATTGTTTTTCTAATTTACTGTTTTACAGGACAACTAAAGTTTGAGTAACCTAAATCCTCGCGGGCTATGAATGTCAAGTTTCGCCGCAATTTTTATTAAAAATTTATTTTTTCTTCTAGGGGCTTAAGCAGGCTTGCTTTTAGTTTATAAAGCCTAAATCTACGTTTTTGCTTTCTCCTAAATTTTTAGTTTTTTCGTTTTTTAAAAAAATTTTTCGCTCTTTACCACACACACGAAGCGTTTTGACGGCCTGCCCTATGTAGAAGTATGTAGAAATGTAGATATTTATATTTAGCTTCTATTTATTTCTATTTAATTAGTTGTAGCTTTATTAATGTAGCCGTTTGCAAATGAGCTTTAGTCAAGGGTGGGAAAATAGAACTTACGACTTTTAACTCCCACTTACGACTTTTGACTTCCTAAATTTAGAATGGTTACGACTTTTGACTTCCAAATTACGACTTTTGACTTCCTAAATTTGGAATATTTACGACTTTTGACTTCCGAATTGCGACTTTTGACTTCCTATTCAAATTTATGTGCGACAAATTTCATTAAAAGACTTAAGTTGATAAAATGAAAAGAGCATGGCCAAAAAGGTAATAGCCAAAGAACCAAATTCAATGGTTGACCTTATTCTGTTTCAACTAGGGGAATATGCTGGACGAATAAAAGGTCGTGGGAGACCACGGAAAAGAGGAGTAAAGGACTTAGCCGATATATACGCTATAGCACTAGCGACAGCACGCCAAGAGGAAATAGGTGTATTTTCTTACATAAGTAAAGAATTCCTTATAGAAGTTGTTCAAACAAATTCCGCCAAATATAAGAAAATGAAAGCTAATAAACTTTTTAACCTAGCTATAAAGCTGGCCGACGAAGCTAATAAGTCGATAGGCTTAGATACTCAAAAAGCCTATGAATGGTACAAAAGATACGGCTACGAAGAATTAGCTAAAGAAATGGAAGCGGACTTAAAAAAGGGTTACAAAGCCTTTAGGACGCCACTATTTATAAAAATAACCGATGGAGACAAGGTAAGGTTCATAAAAGTTAAATGGTCGCCATACTTAGCCCCCTTTATTTTAGAGATAAAAAGGGGTTTCACTTTATATGAGGTCAAAACATTTCTAAGTTTAGACAGTATTTACTCTAAAAAACTCTACAGGTTTTTAAAGAAACTCCAAAAATATGGACGCGTAGAGGTTCCAATAGAAGAAATTCGCTTTTTCCTCCAGGTAGAAAATGAATATCGGAACTTTAACGATTTAGAAAAACGGGTTCTAAAACCCTCAGTAGAGGAGATAAACGAAAAAACCGACCTATTTGTGGAATATGAGAAAAAACGCCTTGGGGAAGGAGACCGAGGAAGCAAAGTAATAGCCCTAATCTTCAGGATTAAACAAAAACCCCAAGAGGGTATTAAAGACCTTGAAAAATACCTTAAAGAAAAACCAACGGAAGATAAACTTCTTTTGGAGGAAATAAAAGAAAAAATTAAGAAACTTTTGAAGGAACTAAGTAAAGAAATTTACACTTACCCCGTATGGCAATTTAAAAGATTGGATTACTATGACGCCACCGGTGGAGAAATTGAACTAATAGACTATCTCCTTGAAAAGTTCAATAAAGTAAACCCTGCAACCGTACTGTGGTATATTGCCCATTTTCCCCAAAACGTAGATAAAGGCAAAGCATTAGCCGACGCACTAATAGCTGAAAAATTCGAATACATAGACAACCCCGAAGGGTTCTTAAGAAGTAAAATCGCCTTCAACCAAAGGAAGGAACTCAAATTTTTGCTCGACGCTAGGGTTCAAAAATTAATTAGAAACCTTCTTGAAGAGATAAAGGAAGAACTTCTCCAAAATATTAAAGAACAAAAATCTGACCAAAAAGAGGAACCGTCTTATTTAGAGTATGAACCCGCACCGGAGCAACTTTTTATTAGCATCTTAACAACCGACGCTATTGAGCTCCTTTGGAGAGCTTTAAACCAAGAGCAGAAAAGGGACTTTTTTGAAAATTTTTTAAAAAGACACCCCCTTTTGGAAAAGTTTATTAAAGATAAATACTCCTCTGTGGAAGAGTTGGAAGAAGATATTAAAAATCTAACTCAAAAATTTGAAGAAACCCTAGAGCTTCCTTGGCCTAAAAAACAAATTGCACGTTTTCTAAACCTCTTGGAAGCTTACGTTCAAGAAAATAACATTAACTATTAGAAGCCAAGAAATTTAAAAAGACAGCTAGGAAGTCGTTCCTATTGGCGGTTTTCTAAATCTCTAATAGCCTGCTTTTGGAAAAGGAGAACAATAACCCCCTCCTTTGGAAGGAAAAAGAAAAAAAACACCTTAAAATGGACATGCAAATTTCTAAACACAATAAGGAACTATGTTTTCCTTAAAACTTTCACCTTCTTTTAGGTTAACCCTTCTTTTGGGTGGTTTTATAGCTTTTCTCCTTTTGGCGGCCCTGTTGTTTGAAACCGTTTATAGGTTCGAAGTTTCAACCCTGGAGAGGGAAAGCCGTCAAATAAAACAAATAAAGGAGGCTACCAATTTAAAAAGTTACATTTATAGGAACAACCAAATTTTATGGCTGATTGCCGGCTCGAAAGCCGTTTTAACCAACCCCAACCTTATAACAATAGAAAAGTTCTTCGGTAGAAATTATCCTGAGCATTACACCGTTAGGGCCGATTACGCCCAATTTGACAAAAAACATGAAAAAATCCTCCTTAAGGGCCATGTTGTTTTTGAAAAGGAAGATATCCACTCCAAGGTTGTTGAAATTGTTAAAACCCCCTCGGCGGTAATAGATTTAAAAAACAACCTCGTTTATGGAAAGGGTGAAGTCGTTATTATTCAAAATGGTCAAAGGTTGGAAGGTTGGGGTTTCACCTACAACATAAAAACAGGAAAATTCACCACCCTAAGGGTAAAGCAAACCGTAGAAATACCTTAAAAGGGAAGATAATAAAAAACCCTCGTGGGACAATTAAAACCCTGCCCAACACCGAAAGAAGGAGCAGTAAAAATTTCTCCCTGCTGTTGGGATAACACAATAGAACTCCAAAAGTTGGACTTTGAAAACCCAATAGTAGAAATAGGTTTTGGAAATGGAGATTTTACCCTTTGGTTGGCTTCCAAATTTAAAAACCAACCTGTGTTGGCGGTGGACAAATGGCATCCCGGCATAAGGGCTTTAATCCACAAATGCCAACAAAGGAAGCTTGATAACCTCTATGTGTTCAATTTGGACGCCAACCTTTTTGTGGAATATTTACTAAAACCTAACCAAGTCGAGAGGTTCTATTTCAACTACCCCGACCCGTTTTTTAAGAAAAGGGATATTAAAAGGAGGTTGTTAAAAACCTCTTTCCTATCATGGGTAGCCTTTAAACTAAAACCCCGCGGTAAGGTTTACATCCGCACCGATATACCCGACTACTATGAGTATGTTCTAGAGCAGTTGGAACCTATTAAGGAGCTATTTGAAATTCATAAAACCTTCGATGAGGATTTACCTTCCACCAAATACGAACTAAAAGCCCTAAAGGAGGGTCGGAAACCTTTAAAACTTTTATTGATAAAGAAAAAAGACCCCCAAGATTTGGAGGATAAGGAGGTTTTACCGTTGAGGGCTATAAAACTTCCCAAAGTGGATTTAACCAAACTCCCCTTACGGGAAGATATAAAAGACCCCCAAAGGGGTTATTTCTTCAAAATTGAAAACACCTACAAAGGGCAAAATATCGACCTAATAGAAATCTATGTGGGTGAAGAAGGTTTTTACCAACACGTGTTTATAGGGGTTTTTAGAACCTCCGACGGTTATGTTATAAAACCCAAATCCTTCGCCGTCGGTGTTAGAAGCTTGAGCTGGGCGGTGGAAAAAATAGCCGAATTGGTTTCTCCATAGCATTTTAAAGAGGTTAACTAACTCCTTTTAACCTTTTATTTTTATGGAATTGAAAGTTAAAAAACTCCGCGATGATGCCCTCCTGCCCGTTAGAAAAAAGCCTTCCGATGCGGGGCTGGACTTATATAGCGTCGAAAAAGTTGTGTTAAAACCGGGGGAATTTAAGGCAGTTCCAACAGGTATAGCGGTAGAAATACCACATGGCTACTTCGGACTTATAAAAGACCGCAGCGGGTTGGCTTTAAATTACGGCCTTCACTGCTTGGCGGGCGTTGTGGACGAAAACTACCGCGGCGAAATAAAGGTAGTTTTAATAAATCTCGGAAACCAAGAGGTGGTTTTAGATAAACATACCCGCATAGCTCAACTTTTAATAATTCCCTACCTGCCGGTGGAAGTTAAAGAAGTGCAAGAACTTTCCCAAACCGAAAGGGGCGAAAAAGGTTTCGGTTCCAGCGGTCTGAAGTGAACTTAATAATAACCCTTTGATGGTTTTTAAATTCCTTTCCCAAATTTGGAAAAAATCCCCCTTTTATAACCTTTGGCAGGAAATACCCCTTTTATACCGCTATCTGGTCGAAAAATATTTTGAACACCTTGTTGTGGTATTCCTTTCTATTTTTATCCTTTTGGCGGGCTTTTTAGCCTTCTATTTCTTCAACATTAGTAAGATTTTTTCTTTCAAAATCCTCTTTAACTACGTTTTTAATACCATAGTTTCTTACTACATTTTTATTATTCCTTTGGTTATAACCCTTTCGTTGGTATCCACCGCCTACCTCTTTCGCAAAAGAAGGTTTACCTATATTTTGTTTTCCCTCGGTGTGGAACCTTCGAAAATTCTGGTTCCCTTTTGGTTTTTGGCTTTTCTTTTTTCCTTTTTGGGGTTGGTTTATTTTCAAGCAGTTTACCCCAAAGCTATGTTACTCCAGAAGAAGGCCTATTTAGAGAGTAAAAAAAAGCCTTTGAACTTCGGTATAGTGGAGAACTTTTGGTATAGAACGCCCGATAACACCTTTATAACCTTCGAACTTTTAGATTTGCAAAGTTTAAAGGCCTTTCAAGGCTACAAATTACAGTTGGACGAAAATTTCAAAATAGTCGAAGTTGTCCCTATAAAGGAGGCAATATTCCAACTCTACCCCAACGCTATCATTTTTAAATACTCCAACAGCGTCCTTTACGGGCCCGGATATACCAAATTTCCCGTTTCGGGTGTTATAAAAATCCCCTACGACGAAAAACTTCTAAAGGTCAAAAAACCCGAATATATGAGTTTAACAGACCTATTTAGACTGATAACCTTCGGAAGAAATTTCAACATAAATCTAATTCCCTTCGTTTGGGAACTAATTAAACGTTTCCTTATTGCGTTTTTCCTTTTTTGGATAACCCTTTATGTGGCCTTCTTAGCTTTTGGCCTTGTTCGGGTAAACATGTTAAGGGTAATCTTGGAAAGTTTTTTGGCGGTTATTGTCTTTTACAGCTTTATCTTCATTTTTAACACCTTGGTGGTGAAAGTTTCTATCAACCCTTGGTATTCTCTTTTGATTGTTGCCTTATTTGGAGTTTGGTTTTTTATTAGAAAAACTGCTGAAGAAGCTTAATTTTTCTTTAAATTGCCTTTTGTAGGAAAACAATTAATTTTTAAACCCACTATGGTAAATTTGGAGGTCAAACAGCAGCTGGAGGAAAGTTTTAAAAAGGGCCGCTTTGAGGTGGAACTGGAGCCCTTATTCCAACTGCGGGTAAATATTCAAGAGGGGGACAAACCCTCGGGTGCCGAAGTTTTAATGACGTGGAAGGGTAAAAAGCCCGAAGAATTTATTAAAGAAGCCAAAGACTTAGACATAGCCAACGAAATGTATTTGACCCTTATTCGGAAAACTATACCCGTCGTAAAGGAGGCCTTGAAGATAAACCCCAACCTTAAGTTCGGCTATAAGCTCTACCGAATGAATTTAAGAAGCTTCGACCAAGTTCAGGAAATTTTGGACATTTTTTCCCAAAATGGGATTTCCTTTAAAAACCTCGAATTTGAGGTAGATACCAACCTCCTGCTTAGGGAAGAAAGAAAAATAGTGCGGAAGTTGTTTTATTTATCTATCACCACCAACTTGGTTTTGGAAAATTTCGGCACCCACTGCCTACCCTTGAACATATTCTGGGACATACCCATAGAAAAGGTTAAATTCAGCGAAAAACTTATAGAGGGCATCATTAACGAAGATGGCGAACATATGGTTAAAAAGGTTAAATTTTTCAAAGCTCTGGTTAACTTCCTTAAAGAGTTGGACATAGGAACGGTGGCCACCGGCGTGCGTAGGCGTTTACTCTTAGACCTCTTGAGGGTTTTGGGTGTAAACGAAGCCCAAGGGCCATTGTTTGCTCCCTTCCTAACGGCCGAAAAGTTCCTCCAATGTTTAAAAAATTTCGAGAAAGAGAAAAAATGCACCGCCTAATTTAACCCGCTTTTTAAAACCCCTTTATTATCGGTTGGTAATTCCCTTTAAAACCTTTTAAATAGTGGATGTAGTAGGTATAAATTTTTACCCCCCGCCAGTAAATATTTACCTTTTTAGTCCATACCAACTTTTGGAAACTTTTTAATATCTGCTCAGGCGGTCTACCAAAGTAGGAAACAAAAATCCCGTTTTTACCCTTTAAAGGTCGCCAATTGAAAACCTTATAGGGCGGAATACTTTCTCCTTCCAACCAACGGACAAAGAGGGAAAAATCTTTAACCTCCCAAAGGTCGTATTGGTTCATACGCTGGTAGTAGTTGAAAACATAAGTTTGGGGGTTGCCCTTTACGTAAAAGGCAAGCTCGGCCGAAATTTGGTAGAGGTTGGAAAAGATAAAGTCCCGTTGGGGGTCATAATACTTAGATACCTCCTCACCCAGTTTTCGCCAACCAACCATAACCCTCGTAGGGTCTTTTTTGGGAGGAATAAGATTTCCCAAGCCGACTTTATCCAAAAGCGGCGGATAATAGGCGACCGCATTTAGGAAAACCGCCAAAGCAACTATAGGAATATTAACCCAAATTAACTTCCGCCAATATTTAAGAAAGTAATACCCCGACAAAATTCCCCCCGTAAAGTAGGCAAAACCGGCCCAATTTCCGTAAACAAATTTTTTCAACGCCAAAAGTTGGAAAAAGAGATAAACGGGCAATGAAAATAGAGTCAAAGAAAAAAGTTTCCTCCTAGGGGTCAAATTTCTAAACCAACCCCAAAGGAGATAGAAGAAAAAACCGACCGACAATAGGAATATTTGGGAAACCAAAAAGTTGTTAAAGGACTTCCAGTCGGGAAATCTTTTAGGGTGGCTTTCCAAACCCGACAGACCGAGGACGTGCTTAAAGGAAACCCAATCGTGGAGGTAGTTCCAATAAACCACCGGGAGGGTAAATATCAGAGCTATAACCGTAGCAAGGTAGGGTTTAAAAGTTCTAAAAAGGTGCGGTTTTTTAAGCCAAATATAGAAAACCCCGAGGGGAAAGAAAAATACCATCGAATACTTGGAAAGGAAACCCAAACCACCCGAAACTCCCAACGCAACCCAATAGCGGGTTTCTTCCGTTTTCAGAGCCTTTAAAAGGAGGTAAAAACTCAACCCCCAAAAGAAAAATAGCGGGGTATCGGTGGTAAATACAAAGGAGAGGGCATTAAAACCGACAAACAATAGAGGTAGCAAAGCCAAAATAAAGGCTAACTTTTGGTTTTTAAAAAGTTCCTTGGCGATAAAGTAAACCAGCAGACTGTCGGCAAAGCCAAAGAGGGCTGGCCAAATCCGAACCGCCAATTCGGTATTTCCCAAAAGGTGGGTAGATAACCAATTCAGATAAGCTATAAGGGGGGGTTTGGAATAGTAGGACAAATCCAAATGTCTACTCCAATCCCAATATTGGGCCTCTTCGGGTGCCAAACTGAAAGGGGTTATTTTTATGTAAACCACCCTTAGGAGGAAAACAAACAAATTAACCCAAAGAAGGAGCTTGAGCATAAAAGAAACAAATTAAGGGAAAACCAAAACAACACCGCCCCTGCGGGGGTCTGCTCCACCTTCGCCTTGGGGAGGGGCGACCACCTGAACCCCCCCGAAGAACATACTTTTCTCCTTGAACGGTTGAACCTTATATAAACCCTCTATAAGGGATTTAAACTTTTCTCCCAAAGGAGGTTCCAAATATACGGTGTTTCCCTCCACATGAAGCCGAGGTTTATCGACCGCCTCCTGCGGGTGGAAGTGAAAATGCAACAGATTAAGCAGAACCTGAACAATTGCACTCCTTATGCGGTTGCTGCCCGCACTTCCCAACGCGGCTATAACTTCACCATCTTTCAAAACCACCGTTGGGCACATCATTGAAGGCAACCTTTGGTAGGGTTTATCCCATTTAAAGAACCCTCGGGGATTTAAATCCTCTTCTCCCAACATGTTATTTAACATCACACCGTAGCCGGGAATTACATAACCCGACCCTTCCCCGTTGGTGGTGGTTACCGATACTACATTCCCTTCGGCGTCGGAAATGCTAAGGTGGGTTGTATTTCCCCAAAGGTTAAGGCGTTTTTTAAAAATCTCTTTAAAGGTTTGAATAATCTTTTCCTCTTGAAGGATTTTCTCTAAACCCTCGGAATGAAGTTTTCCGTCGATGTAATCTTTCCTAAATAGGTTGGTGGTATAAAAGGCCTCTATTAGGTTTTTTATATAAACCTCCGAACCCCAAGGGTCTATATCTTGTCCTTCCAACAACTTTAATGTAAAGGCAATTAAAATTCCACCCGCCGAAGGGGGAGGGTTTAAATAAATTTCATAACCTTCAAAGGAAATTTTTATAGGTTTCCTTTCCACCACACGGTAGCGGGCCAAATCTTCCTTTCTAAGAAGCCCTCTATGTTGAACCATTAAATGGTGGGTAGCGTCGGCTATTTCACCTTCGTAGAAGACCCAAGAGCCTTGGTCGGCTATTTTTTCGAGAAATAGGGCATAATCGGGGTTTTTAAAAAGTTTTTTCTCATTTATTAAATCCCCTTCGGGGGCAAAAATTTTCCTAGCCTCCTCGGTTGCCGTGAAAATTGGCTCAAGAAGTTTTATAAAACCCGCCTGTAAGGGGGAAAGATAAATACCCTCCTTAGCATATCTTAGGGCAGGTTTTAAAACTTCCTTTAGGGGAAGCCTCCCACGCTCGGAGTGAACCCGAAGCAGACCCGCGACAGTCCCCGGTATAGCCACCGAACCGGCTCCTATGTGGAAAATCTGGGTAGCATCGCCGAAATCGACCTCTACGGCAAAAAATTCTGGGTCTTTTAACCTCAAAGGAGGGGTTTCAACAAAAAAGTCGTAAAGCAGAGGCTCCTCGTCGGTGTAAGGGTTAAAGGCCATTAAAAAGCCACCGCCGGCGGGGGAAGTTAGGACGGGCTCGGCCATGTAAGCGGCAAACACACCGGCTATAGCCCCATCGAAGGCATTTCCCCCTTTTAAAAGAACTTCCTTAACCGCCTCGGCAGTTTTAATATCCCCCGCCGCAACGATATTTTTCTTTTCCATCTTTCTCTATTAAATAAAGGTGTTTTTCTAAAGCTAAAAGCTCTTTGGCTAAAGTTTTTAACCTCCAAAGATGAAGCTCTGGGGGAAAATTTCCCTCTTATGGAAAAGAAACCTTTAATAGAACACTTGGAGGAATTAAGGAGAAGGCTCTTTGTTATAGCCGTTTCAATTTTTGTTTTTTCAATCTTATCCTTTTTTATAGCCCAAGATATTTATGAAATACTTAAATACCCCGCCTTGAAATATTATCCCAACCTCCAGTTTGTTACCCTAACCCCTACAAGTGCCTTTTTTGTTCTAATGAAAATATCCCTCATTTGCGGAATTATTTTTTCCTTCCCTGTAATTTTTTACCAAGCTTGGAAATTTATAGAACCGGGCCTTTTGGAAAAAGAGAAAAAATTACTATATCCCCTTTTAGGCGTCGGTATTTCTTTATTTCTTTTAGGGGTAGGGTTTGCTTATTTTGCCGTTTTGCCAGTGGCCTTGAGGTTCCTAATAGGGGTGGGTATAGATATTTTGAAGGTAACCCCCTTAATGTCGATAGACCTCTATACATCCTTTGTCCTAAAGTTGGTTTTAGCCTTTGGCTTCCTCTTTCAGTTGCCCATAGTTATGTATGTTTTGACCTCCATAGGGGTGGTAAAAATCGAAACCTGGAAAAAGTGGAGAAAACCCTTTATAGTCCTAGCCTTTGTTATAGGGGCAATAATAGCCCCCGATTGGATGACCCAAATTTTAATAGCCGTCCCTTTGTTGGTTCTTTATGAGGTAGCTTTAAGATTCAACGAGTGGATGGCTAAAAAAAGAGAAAGTAAACCCTTTTAGGTTTACTCCAAATTATCTTCCACAGGAAGTTCGAAGGTAGCTTCTACTGTACTTACCCTCTTATAAGGGTTTGAACGGTTCTTCCATTCAGGATTTCCCAAAGGGGTATTCAAAAACTTTTCTCTTTTCTTTCTTAGGTGCCAGTTTTCAATTATTTCAGTGAAGCTGAAAGTTTTTGAATTTTGAAAATATCAATCAGATGAGGGCCTGTGCCTAGGAATTTTAAACTAACATGAGCCTGAAAGCAGTTTATTAATAATTGACGTTATTTTCTTGAGCGTAAGCTTCCAAGAGATTTAGGAACCTTGCAATTTGCTTTCTAGGCCAGGGTAACTCGAGAGTTTCTTCGAACCTTTGGGTTAGATTTTTAATATCTTCTTCTAACTCTTCTACACAGGAGTATTTATCTTTAATAAACTTTTCCAAAAGGGGGTGTCTTTTTAAAAAATTTTCAAAAAAGTCCCTTTTTTGCTCTTGGTTTAAAGC
>JAADES010000026.1 GCA_013153315.1 Aquificota bacterium | reverse complement strand
TCAATTCCACTAAGTGCCTATAAAACAAGTTACTTCTAACTTCCCCGATGATACAGCCCAGGTTTCAATTCCACTAAGTGCCTATAAAACTGTCTTTATCCCAAAGGTCGGAATGTATCACTATGTCTGTGATTGTTTCAATTCCACTAAGTGCCTATAAAACTACGCTGTAAATTTCTTGTTTCGCCACGCTATAGAGGTTTCAATTCCACTAAGTGCCTATAAAACAAGGAGGTTTGAGATGGCTTTAGTATTCTCTAAAACGTTTCAATTCCACTAAGTGCCTATAAAACGGTGATGGGGGTCTTCCAACCATTCGTAATAAATTTGTGTTTCAATTCCACTAAGTGCCTATAAAACTAGACTTCTAATGCCTTGCAATTCCTGTCGAATGCAAATTTGTTTCAATTCCACTAAGTGCCTATAAAACGACAAATAACAGTTAGACATTATTTGAAATGATTTGTGTTTCAATTCCACTAAGTGCCTATAAAACGGAGCGTCTTGCAAACCATTTTCAGTTTCCAAAGAGCCTCTCCTTCTTTATTTTTCTTTAAATTTTAAAAACTTTTGCAAAATCTGTCAAGCGGTTAATTTTCACTAACGCTTTAGTTGTGTTACCTACAAAAAATTTTCGATTCCGTTGAAAGGGCAATATCAACGAATTCCAAAAACACCGTAAGACCGTCTAAACTTCTGTAAATTTATACGTCATAACGTCAAAATGCGTTAGTGTAAAAATTTCCGACTGCAGGGAAGGGAAAATTTAATTTTTTTCTCCTTAATTAGTTTTTAAAAAACTATCTGAACCTGAAAACGGTTTATTATTTGGTCTTTCCCTTCGAAGGTGTTAACGTTGCCTATATAGCTCCAATCGTAGGAAAATTTCAACCTTTTACCTTTCAGGTAGTCGTTAAATCCGAAGGTGTAAATATAACTTCTCTTGTCCCCCGGGTGGTTGGTAATTTTTTCAAACCTGAAAGCGGTTTCTAAAAATGTATTGAATACTTTGAAGGGCAATAAATAACCGCCTTGAACATAAAACCCTTCGGTGGTTTTATTTTCCAACTTACTAAGGTGGTATTTACCTTTCAGATACTCGGAGCTGAAAACTATATTGCCCACCTTGGAAGGTAATCTGAAGGAAAAATCAATTCCCCTTAAGGTGGCAGAGCCCGAAGTTGTTATTCCATCGTAGGTGGCTTTAAAGTTTCCCAAATAACCCGCCGATAGGCCAAAGGTTATAAATCTTTTCCCCAGGGTGGTATTGTTTATCTTTCTTTCAACCCACCCTTTGGGGGAAAGCTCCAATCTAAAAAACCAATTGTTGCCCAAGGCTTGGTTTACATGGACATTTTGGGCGTTTAGATGGTTATAAACTTCGAAGCGGTAGGCGTTGGCAGTGGCAATACGGTAGCGGACGGTTCCCCCTTTTAGAAAACCTTGGGCTTCTATTTGGGCTGCGTAGTAATCTCCCAGCCAAGTTTTCAAATCCAGAAAAAGTTGGGGTTTATCCACCAACAATAGAGTTTCGGAAGAGTTTAATCCTGCCCGACTAAAGGGTTTTTTATCTCTTCCCACCAATAGCTTAAAACTTGGTTTGAAATTCCATAGGGCGTATAGCTTGTTTATATAAACAATGTGGGGATAGTTTTCTTTTTTCCCTTTTAGGTAGTTTTCGAAAAACCTGTCGGCCGCAAATTTGGCAAAAAGTTTAACCTCTCCCAGCTTTTGGCTTATTTTTAATTCCAACCTTCTAAGGTAAAAATCTTTTTCTTTTTTGAAACTACCATCGGTAAAGTAGAGGTCTCCGTAATCCAAACGGGGTTGAATTAATACCTCCACCTTTGGGGAAAATGTAAGGGCAAAACCTGACAGGGGAAGAAAAGCTAAAAGCGTTAACCCCAAGAGCGTTAACCCCCTCCCGAAGGGAGGGGTGCTATTGTTAGGGTTGGGTGCCAGTGTTAAAAGGGCCCTTTTCATGGAGGTATTATTTTAGTAACTGCTTAATTTTAACTGCCAACTGATAAACTTCGGCCCCTTCTGCGTTATTTAGAGGCTCCAAAAGGGCGGAGTGATGCACTTTTATTTTTATTAATGGAAAAGAATTTAAAAGACCTCTTGGAGGAGCTGGATAAAAATTTTACATCGCCCTTCGATTTGGATAAGTTTTACCCCCAAATAGTGGAAGTTATTTCTTTAGTCCAAGAAAAGGAAAATCTTTCGGAAGAAGAAAAAATCCTTTTGAGGAAGCTTATACATAAGCTATCCCGCTTTGAGGAAGTGGTCAACACTTTAGCCCAAAGCGTGCTTCATAATTTTAAATTCGAAGGGAGGATATAAAAATGCTCTATTCGTTGTCCATACTATCTTCGGCGCTGAAGGCAAACCAAAAGGCTATAGATATAAGAAACAGAAACATAGCCAACGCAGATAACCCCGACTATGTAAAAGAAAATCCTGTTTTGCAAAATATCTACGGCGGTGGCGTTGTTGTTGCCGACGTAAATAGGGCGGCCGACAACGTTCTTCTACAGCAAAAAAATAACTCCCTAACCAAATACAAGGGCTACGACGAAGAATATTCCATTCTCTCTTCGGTGGCAACCTACTTCGACGATGTTAACGGAACCGGGCTAAAAAGCTACATCGACAACTATTTCAAAGCGGTTTTGGATTTCCTACAAAACCCTACCCTGGACGGAAGTAAAGAAACCTTATTGGCCTATGCCCAATCTCTTATAGACGCAATGAAAAACCGATATACCGCCCTCCAAGGTGTCCAAAACCAAATGGTGGGCAATATTGAAAAAACGGTGGAAACCATAAACACCTTGGGGCAACAGCTGGCGGAAGTTAACAAGCAGATATTGCTTTTAGCCAACGAGTCTAAAACCGACTCCAACGATTACAAATTTCTACTGGATAAAAGGGACGAAATAATTTCACAGCTGGCCCAATATGTTCCGGTGGAAGTAAAAACCGACGACCTCGGGGTGGCCACCGTTTTAATAAAAAATAACAACTCCACCGCCAACGGCTACATAACTTTGGTGGAAGGCTCCAACTTCAACAAATTAGATTTCGATAGCCAAACAATGACCGTAAGCGTAGGTGGCACGGTGTGGGAAAGCTCCGACCACCGATTTTTTGAAAGTGGTCTTTTGGGTGCCTACTTTAATACCTACTACCGTATGGAGGATTACAAACAAGAGTTGAATAACTTGGCCAGCACCCTAATTGAAAATTCCTATCTATCGGGAGCGGATAGCGGTAATGGTAAATACATTTTTGCGGGAACCGATTTAAGCGATATCAGCGTAAACATTACCAAAACAGATTTGGACACTTACGACACAACGCAGGGAGATACCGACCAAAGCTATTTCAACCAAGCGTGGGATACCGTAGGTTCCCAATACGATACCTTTGCCGCCAAGGTTAGCAACGATTTAACCAACCTCAAGGTGTTCAGAGATACCGAAATGAACCTCTACCAGTCTTTGGAAAGTAAATATACCGCCAAAGTTGGGGTTAATACCGATATAGAACTTTCGGAGTTGTTAAAACTACAGCAACAATATCAGGCTATATCCCAAATGATAGGAACCTCTTCCAAGTTGCTTGATTATTTACTTAACGCCATTTAGGGGATTTTTAACCATTAACCCTCCCCTAAAGGGGAGAGATTAACGCTTTTAAATAAAATCTTTAAAAGGAAAGATTGGTATTTCAAAAACCTACCGAAGTTAAATCTTCTTTATCTCTTTTTAGGTTTTTCTTAATCAAAAGGGTTTCCGAAATCCTTAATAACCCTTACCGAACCGGCGGCGGTGTTGTCCGAATATTTTTGCAACCTCATAAAAACTCCGGAGCCGAATTTAAGGGCTCCCCACCAGTAGGTCGTTTTTGGGTCGGGCGAAGGAAGCCAATGGTAACCAACCGCCGCCAAGGAACCGAAGTCCTTTTCTATATCGACGCCGAAGCTAAAGCCTGTTTTGGGGTCAAAAGCGGGCTCAAATTTTACTTTTATTCCGCCTAACAGCTGTTGGGCCAAGCTGTTGACCACCCGCATAACCCCTTCGGTGGCGGCACTAAGGAAAAGGTTTCTTAGGTTGGTAAGTTGGGCAAGTAATCCTTGAGCCCCCGCGTTGGTTGCCCCCGAGCCAAAGAGGGCTAAAAGCAGTTCGTTTTCCGGGGCGGGCGGAATGGAGTAAACCCTCAATTTCAAGTTTTCCACGGGCAGATAACCGTAGATTTTCAAATAAATAGTTCGGTCGGTTGCATAATAAATAAGGGGTAGGTCTACATAAATTCGACCATTTTTAATTTCTACCGTCGCCGAACTTACGGTGAAGTTTTTACCTAACAGATTTATCCTTCCGTAGACAATTTTTATTTTTAGGTTTTGCCCTTTATCGGTTGCTCTTCCCTTTATATACACCAGAAGGTTACCGTTAGGTAGGTTTACATACAAAGGTTGGATGTTTTTTATTTCCACGTTGTAGTGGATTTTTAATTTTTTCTCCCCCTTTTTGGGGCTCTTGTTTTCCGTTCCAAAAGGAGGTTTAAAACTTAAAACTTTTACAAAACCGCCTAAGCCCACCCTTTGGTTTATGTTAAAGCCTTGGGAGGGTTTTCCTTTTATAGTTCCTTTCACAGTTAGGTTTATGTAAGAGCTCAAAAAGTTGGGTAAAAATATCCTTAAAGGTAGGTTGTTTATATCGTTTTCCACTTTGAGGTTGTAAGGTTCTTTTAATCGTGCGCTAACTTTTACTGTTCCCAACACATTGGTATCGACCGTAGTTAATCCCACCAATAGGTTGGCTAAAGCTTTTCTTACATCGAGGGTTATATAGGCTATTAGGGGCTTGTAAAGGTAGGAGGATATAAGTTCCAATTGTTGGTCGGTTGCTATGGTTAGCCCTTCCAATGGGTCGCTTCCCTCTATTTCAAAGGCCAGGGTTAAGGCCTCAGGTTTCAACAGATAGACCCCTTTGGGGGCTAAAAGTTGGTTTAGAAAATCCTTTTTGAGTTTTATTAGTCCTTTTAAATCCCAATTTTGGAGAAGATGACCTTTAACTTTTATTTCCACTGGTTGGTTTTTGAAACTCTCTATTTCCACAAAGGGGTGGTTTATATTTCCTCTAAGGTTTATAGGTTTTAGACAGGTTAATTGTTGGCCGAATAGAAAGAAGCAGGCGGGCAGGGAATTAACCCGAAGGGTATTTTTTTCCAAATCAATATTTCCATAAAGTTGTAGGTAGGGGAAATAAAGGGGTAAAAGCCCGCTTTGGGCAACCAGCGACAGATTGAAATCTATATCTTTAAAGTTTTCTTCCGCAAGGGCTTTTCCTTGGGCGTTGACAAAGGGGGTCGCCGCCTTAAGGGCTATTTCAACCTTTTGTTTTAGTTTTTGATAGTCGACCTTAAAAAGGTATTTGTCAAATAGGTTTCCTTCTAAGGTGCCTCTGTTTTTGTTCCCTTTGGCGGCAAGAGATAGGTTTAAATTTTTCCCGTTTAAGGATATATCGCTTTTTAAAAACCCGTTAAAGGTTTCTCTTTTCAAGTCCGCATAAAGGAATCCTTGGTTGTTTCCTTTCAAGTCGACCGAAATTTTCCTCTCGAGGGGGAAAAGCTTTAAATAAACCTCGGTTTGGGAGGTTTCTATGTTGTTAAAACTTAATTTGTTTAAATAAACCTTTCCTATCCATAGGTTGGTGGTTTTGTTAAAGGAAACCTTTTTAAGGTCTATTTGAAGGGGTTTGTTGTTCACCAAGAGGGAGGTTTTTATTTGTCCTTGTAAGGTTCCTAAAAAGTTAACCCTAAGGTCGGCATTTATTGAGCCTCGGCTTTTAAGGGTAAGTCTCTTGGTGTTTCCTTTTAAGGAGAGTTTGGTTTTTCCCCCGCTAAGGTTTTTATAGGTAAAACCCTCTACGGAGGTTTTTGCCAGGTAATCCTTTTTTCGGAGGTTCAATATAGCGAAACCGCTAAGGGTTTTTAATTGAAATTGGCACAGTTGGGGAGGTTGGTAATTTTCCCAAAGGCTTTTTAAGGTTCCTTTTTCCAGCTTTAGTTCCCAACCCTTTGTTTGGGCTAAGGCTCGGAGGTTTTCAATCCAATTGCCTTTGGGTTCCAATTTATAGACCAGCCAACCGTAAAGCTCCGTTAAGGGGTTGTAGTAGGCGGCATACAAACCTTGGTTTAATAAAGTTCCTCCGAAAATAAGGGAAAGGTTTTTGTTGCAAACTTCCTTTTGGAGTCTACCGTTAAAAACCACCTTAGGGCCTTCTATGAGGTTGTAGTTAAACCGACTTCGGATTTTTACTATTCGGTTTTCCAAATTAAGGAAACCTTTAATATTCTTCCCGTCGGTGGTGGAGGCTCGCCCCTTAAGGTCTATTTCCTCGTTTTGGACAGTAAATTTCCCCTCCAAGGGAAGGAGCAATCTATTTTCGGTCAACAAAAGGTTTGCCAAAATATAGCCTTTAACAGTTTGGGGGTATAGTTTGCTAAAGAGCTCCAACTTTTGGTTTTTAAAACTTCCCTCAACCCTTACCTTGGCAAAGGGTGTTTCCACCCAAAGGGGGGTTAAGGTTATTTGTTTTTTTTCCACCTTAAGTTTAGGTTGAGTTATTAAAAAAACCTCCTGTTGGTCGTTAAAGCCTTGGATATAAAGGGCTTTCAAAGTTCGGTCTTTAAAAGAAAGTTTTTCCACATCGAGGGAAAAGTTTCCAAACTTACCGTAGAAGGATGAGATATAAATTTCCAAAGGGAGTTTATAGAGAATTTTTTTCAAAAGTTCCAAGCTTCGGACGGTTTCTTTCAACCTTATAAGGTAGGGAGAATAAACGACCTTTGGGGGGGATGGTGGAACATTAACCCAAAGGGAGGTTAAATAAATTTTTTTCCACGAAAGGTTTAAGTTGTAAAAACCTAAGCTAAATTTGGGTAGATTTAATTCAAATTTTTCCAAAATTAGGGTGCCGTTTTTTATTTTTAACCCTTTAAGGTCAACTTTTTGCTTCAAAGTCTGGAAAGTTAAAAAGGCAGTTCCAATTAGCAAAGAGAAAAATAGGAATTTTCCTTTCATATTTATCGCCTCGGCAAATATTTAAGAATTATGGAATTTGTAGATAAGGTAAAGCTTTACGTTAAGGCGGGCGACGGTGGAGATGGGGCCGTCGCCTTTTTAAGGGAAAAATATCGCCCCCGCGGAGGGCCGGCCGGCGGAGACGGCGGCAAAGGCGGGGATGTTATATTCGTAGCAACCAAAAATAAACATACCCTTTACGATTTGAAATTCCAAAAGCATCTTAAGGCGGAAAACGGCCGTCCCGGCGGCGGAAAGAAAAAGAAAGGTAAAGACGGGGCCGACCTCATAGTGGAGGTTCCCGTGGGAACGGTGGTAAAAGACGCCGAAACGGGCGAGATAATAGCCGACCTAACCGAAGACGGTCAAAGGGCGGTTATAGCCAAAGGAGGAAAGGGAGGTTTGGGAAACGCCCACTTTGCCACACCAACCCGTCAAGCCCCCCGTTTTGCAACCAAAGGTAAAAAAGGCCAAGAAAGGTGGGTAATATTGGAACTCAAATCGATAGCCGACGTGGGTCTGGTAGGTTTTCCCAACGCGGGTAAATCAACCCTTATAAGCCGCCTATCCAACGCCAAACCCGAGATAGCACCCTATCCCTTTACCACCCGACGCCCCAACCTCGGAGTGGTGGGCTTTGACGATTTCTATTCCTACGTAATTGCCGATATACCGGGATTGATAGAGGGGGCCAGCCAAGGTAAAGGCTTGGGGCACGAGTTTTTAAGGCATATAGAGAGGACTAAGGTTTTAGCCTTTGTTCTCGACGTTAGCGACTTTGCCCAGATACCCCCCAAAGAGGCCTTTGAAATATTGAGGAGGGAACTGGAAAACTATTCGCCCGACCTTCTAAAAAAGCCCGCCATAGTGGTATTGAACAAAATAGACGCGGTAAGCGACCCCTCGGTAGTAGAAGAGCTAAAAAAATATTTCAAAGAAAAATACGGTTTGGAAGTTATAGCAATAAGTGCCCTAACGGGGGAAGGTTTAAAAGAACTGAAATACAAGCTTAGGGAACTTATCGAAAAAAACAAAAAAGAAGGAGAAGATTAAAAAAGCTCCAACCACCTTTGGAGTTTTTCCTCTTTTCCTACCACCCTTTTAAGGTAATTGACCACATATTTGCCCAAAATGTCGAACTCCAAGTTAACCCAATCACCCTCTTTACGGGTTTTTAAATTGGTGTTTTGGAAGGTGTGGGGTATCACATTAATTTCAACCCCCTTGGGAAGAACTTTGTTTATTGTTAGGCTAATACCGTCTACGGCTATTGAACCCTTTTCCACCACATAGGGAAGGAATTCTTCTTCAAATTCCACCTGTAGGAGGTAATGCTCTCCCCTTTTTTGGAGTTTGGTTATTTTTCCCAATGTGTCGACGTGGCCTTGGACTATATGACCGCCCAAGGGTTTGGAAGGTGTCAAAGCCCTTTCGAGGTTTACCAAATCGTTAGGTTTTAACCATTTAAGGTTGGTTCTTTTTAAGGTTTCCTCCGACAGGTCGAAGGTTAGAGTATTTCCCTCGATTTTCACGACCGTTAAACAGGCCCCGTTTACCGCCACGCTGTCGCCTATCTGAATATCTTTAAGATTGGTTTGAACCTTTAGGCGGCTGTTGGTAGAGCCCAAAAGAAGGTTAACGACCTTGCCCACATCTTCAACCAAACCGGTGAACATAAAAAATAAGTTAAAGGGGCTTAAAGCCCTTTCTTTAAATGTTGGTAGGGTTCAAAGGTTTTTATTCTGGGGTCTTCGTAGGCTCCCCCCACCGTAAAGTGATAAACCACCTGAAGGTTTCTATCGATTTCAATCAACGGCTCCAACAAGTTGGTCATAGCGGCCCTTTCAATTTTTGCCAAACCTAAAACCTCGTGGGTTAAATCGTCGAAGAAGCAACCTATTCCCGTCCCTTTAATACCGTAGGCGGTGGCCTCCAAATAGAGAACTTGCCCTATAAGGCCCGCCTCCCAATGGATGTTTTTGTATTCCCAAGGGGCATTTTTTATTACAGGCTCAAATTCGGCCACCATTGCAACGGCAAAGGCACTGTCGGAGGCTATATCTTGCATGCAGGACAGATAGCCGGCCAGCTCGGTGGTGTCTCCCTCCAACAGAAGGTAAAGATTGTCCTCTATAGGTTCCCACAAAAAGTTTTTCTTAAAGTGCTCCTTAAAAAGTTCTAAATGTTTGGGGTTTCTTATATAGGTGTATAAACCTCGAGGCAGTCCCCTAACACGGTGAACAAATAAAACCAAACTTATATAGGTGGGCGATATTTCCACATCGAAGGGAGAATATCTATCCCTCGGAAGGGTTCGGTTTAAAATCTGCAAAAAGAGTTCCTTTTCTATATACACCGAAGGGTCGTAAATGTGTCCACTTCGGCGTCGGCGGATAATTTCCTCGGCACTTTTTAAGGTGGGTTCTACAAAATTTACCAAGGGTGGGTTTCCGTAAACAAATTTCACCGGAGGGGTTGGAGGTTTTTTAATTTCTTCCCAGGTTCGATAGATAATTTCCCAAATAACCCTTTCGGGGCTAAGTTGATTTGGTTTTCCGTAAACGGGAAGTTTTTTAAACTCCTCCACCAAGGGGCGGGGCAAATCTCGGGGCACATCTTCCGTTTCTTTGGGAAATACAAACAGTGCCAGTTCGGGATATTCTTGCTCCCCTTCGGGGAAGAAAACTTTATCGAACCCCAAAAGGGTTTCTAAATCTTCGTCGCCGAGGGCGTTTAACCATTTAACCTTCCACCCTTGGAGGTTGGCCGAAAATCTAACGCTACCCACCGCGTGCCCGGTGTCCAACAGGCAATAACGCAAAGCCCGTTCTCCGTATTTCCAACTTTCCCGCCAAGGGATGGATGTCAATATAGCTATAAAACCCTCGGTGGAAAAGTGTTCTTTTATTTTGACCGCTAAGGGTTGGGGTAGCTCTCTAATTTTTTCCAACGCGTGGAGGTAGGGGTTGTAATGGAAAACGCCGCTCAAGCCTCCGAGTTCGGGAATAATTAAATAGCACTCGGTAGGGTGGAGGTTGCCGCTGGAGGGGTTCATTCTAACCGCCCACGTGCTAACGCCCGTTGATTTAACCGCCGACAATCCCAGAGCCAGCTCTAGAAATTTGGAAATTGTTTCCAAAACAAAGGGTTGGGTTTTAACCAAGCTATAGTCATACAGTGCCAGCGGTGGATGGGCGGGGTCTTCCAATAAAGGTAGGGGGATTTTCGGGGCCCCCTCCCAAAAACGGTAGGGGTTGGGTTGGGTATCCCAATCGAGGTAGCCTAAGGATTTGGCATACCTCCAAGGGTAATGTTTCGTCCTTTCGTGGTAGGCGAGGGCTATATTTGACATCAAAGGGAGAAATTAGGACTAACCTAACTAAGGAAAAGATTTTTCTATACTGAAGTCTATGCATGGCGACTTACATAACCTTTTTTTGGATTTAGCACTAATTCTATTTTCGGCCAAAATTTTCGGTCTTTTGGCCAAACGCTTTGGAGTTCCCGAAGTATTGGGGGAAGTGTTTGCCGGTATTGTGTTGGGCCCTTCTATCTTCGGTTTAATACCCCTCAATGAGGCTATAAAAATTCTTGCCGAAATAGGAATTATTCTTCTTCTGTTCCAAGTAGGGTTAGAGGTAGATTTTCCCAACCTAATTAAGGTAGGTTGGTGGGCCCTCTTTGTGGCTCTATTTGGTGCTTTGGTTCCCTTTTTGGGGGGATTTTTTCTTTCCCATTATTGGTTTGGCTTAGATTTAGTGGGTTCCCTTTTTATAGGGGGTGCATTAACGGCCACCAGCATAGGGATAACGGTCAAAGTTCTTTCCGACTTGGGACAAAACAATAAACCCTTTGCCCAAATAGTGTTGGGTGCGGCCGTTATTGACGACATTTTGGGGGTTATTTTTCTAACGGCCCTCTATGAGTTTGCTAAATATAAAACCCTTCAGTTGGATGCCACCCTTCAACTTTCCTTTTTTATAGTGTTTTTCCTCCTTATAGCTCCAATAGTTGCCCAAATCTTTGCTAAAGCCCTCTTTTGGTTGATTAAAAAATCAAAAGAAGATTCGGCCATAGCCCCCTTTATTATGGGGCTTATTCTGCTGGCGGCCTACCTTGCCCAACAGTTCGGAACACCTTCCATTTTGGGTTCATTTACCGCCGGTTTAGCGTTGTCGCGGAGATTTATTATTCCCTTTGTTGTTGCCCTAAAGTTGGAGCAGGAGCTCCTCCAAAAGGTAGAACATCAAGTTAGAACCCTAATGTGGGTTTTTGCACCTATTTTCTTTGTAAGTGTAGGATTGGCTTTAAACCTTAGGGAGATAGATTTTTCCTCTGCCGAATTTTGGATTATTTCTCTAAGCCTTTTGGCGGTCGCTATATTGGGTAAACTTTTGGCCGGTTTTGTGGTTTTAAATCTCCCCCTAAGGGAAAAGATAGCGGTAGGCCTATCTATGTTGCCGAGGGGAGAGGTGGGGCTAATTTTTGCCGAATTTGGTAGGCTAACGGGGGCGGTAAACGAAACACTATATGCTGTGGTTGTCTTTGTGGTCGCGTTAACTACGTTGTTGGCACCTATCGGTTTAAAGCTTTTGTTTAGGGAAAAAGAAGCAACTTAAATTTCAAAATTTCAAAATTTCGTGGCACTTTCCCGCCTTTATTGCATTTTCTATAGCCCTTTGAACAAAGTTTTTAGCTCGGTTTACACTTTCTACCAAACCGTTGCCGAGGGTTAGGGAGGCTGCTATAGCGGAAGATAATGCACAACCGGTTCCTCGGGGGCTTTTGTTTATTCTTCTACCTTTTAGGGTTATTAATTTCCCCTCTTGGGTTAAAAGGTAGTCGGTCGAATATTTACCCTCCAAATGGCCACCCTTTAGGAGGATATTCCTATAGCCTTTTTTTCTTAAAAGTTCCAACAACCTTAAGGGGTAGGTGGTATTAGATTGGGTCAAAAGTTGGGCTTCTTCAATATTGGGAGTAATCAAATATAGGTTTTCTGCAAAATCGTTCAAAACCTCGGGTTGGTCTAAAAGTTTTAACCCCCCTTTGGAGGTGATAACAGGGTCTAAAACTATCCTCTTTTCGGGAAAAAGCTCCAATAGAATTTCCAAAAAGCGGATTTTTCCCAACATTCCCACCTTTATAGTTCCTATATCGAAATCCTCCTTTAGGTTTAGCAGTTGGTCTTTTAAAAAACCTTCGTCGGTATAGGTTAAAGATAGAGAACGGCAGGTGGTTTGCACCGTATTGGCGGTAATAACTCCGACGGGAAAAACTCCGAAATGTTGGTGAACCCGCGTATCTATTATTAACCCCGCCCCGCCCGATGGGTCTAAGCCGGCCACTATTAGGTTTACCTGTCTTGTAGAAGAGACTATAGCCACATAAGGTTATTTTAAGAATTGCCAATTACCATTCCGAGGGTTTTTAATTTTTTTGTTCCATTTTTACAGGCTCTGTATCCCTTAAAGGGACTCTCTAAATTTTTTTATTTCCCCATGTTGGAAAACAACAAAACCGACCTCCAAAAGGCCCTATTGGCTATCTTGTCCCTCAAAAAGGACAACTATGAAAAACTAAAAAAACTTTTGGGGGTGGGAATTTATCTGTACCGACTTATCAAGGACCATATAAACCACCCCATAAAGGAAGACCTAAAGGTTTTTGACAAATACAGTTTTGAAAGAAAAGTCGCCATATTGAAGTTCTTGGAAGAGTTAATAAAACACAAGTTGGAAAAACCCCAAATAAACCTACAGAGGGAAATAAAACCCTTTGAAACCTTCTTGGAGCCTATCGAGAAAGTAAACTTCCTTACAAAGAAGGAAAAACAATTTTTAAAAGGTTTGGGAATAAAAACTATCCTCGATGCTCTCTATTATTTCCCCCACAAGTATGAGGACAGAAGATTAAACAAAAGCCTAAAATACGCCAAACCAGGGTCAAAAGTCTGCGTCCTCGTAAAGGTGGAAGGAATAAGAAAACTCCCCGATGGGGATTTATACAACTACGAAGTAATTACCACCGACGGAACCGAAACCCTCCACTTAAAGTTCCGTTATAAAGACATAAGGGCCCTTTATAGGTTTAAAAAAGGTCGCCGTTTGGTAGTTTACGGAACCTTAAAACAATACAAAGGCGAAAAATATATGGTTCATCCCCAAATATTTGAACCCGACAGCGAAGAGGTGGGGCGGATAATTCCCATCTATTACGCTCGGAAAAAGGGTGAGTTGGTGGAAATTTCTTCCAAAAGGCAGAAGAAAGTAATTTCCAAACTTTTAAAGAACATTGTTTTGGAATACGCCCCCAAAATTCCCGAAGTTCTACCCGTCCAGATATTGGAACGCTACGGTTTTCCCTCCAACGATGTGGCCTTTCTGAATATCCACATGCCGCCCAATAGGGAAAATTTCCACGATTTGGAGCAGAGAAATACCCCCTACCAAAAAAGGTTTATCTACGAAGACCTTTTGGTGTTGTCGTTGGCTTTGTTGCTCCAAAAATCGAAGCTCAAAGAATTAAAAGCCCCCAAGGTGGAGGTTGATATAGATAAATTCCTTCAAGAGTTTGAAAGTAAACTTCCCTTTAAACTTACCAACGCCCAAAAAAGGGTTATAAGGCAAATCCTCGAAGATATGTCCAAAGAGGAGCCTATGAACCGCCTCCTGCAGGGGGATGTCGGTAGCGGAAAAACCATTGTGGCCATTGCGGCCACATTGGCGGCGGCAAAAAGCGGTTATCAGGTTGCCGTTATGGCCCCTACCGAAATCCTCGCCCAGCAACACTTTAAAAACTTCCAAAAATTTTTAGTGGACACGGGATTTTTACGCCGAGACGAAATAATGCTCCTAACGGGAAGTTTAACCCCCTCCCTCAAAAGGAAAATAAAAAACCTAATAGCCCTCGGAGCGGTCAAAGTTGTAATAGGCACCCACGCCTTGGTTCAGGACGATGTGGAATTTAAAAACCTCTCCTTGGCAATAATAGATGAACAGCACCGTTTTGGGGTTATCCAAAGGAAAAAACTCCTTGAAAAGGGAAAAGGTTATTATCCCCACACCTTGGTAATGACCGCCACCCCCATACCGAGGACTTTAACCCTAACTATCTACGGCGATTTGGACGTCTCCATCCTTGACGAAATGCCGGCGGGAAGAAAACCGGTCTTTACCAGGCTAATTTATGACAGCGAACGCTCCAAACTTTACACCTTCATCCGCCGAGAAATAGAAAAGGGCAACAAGGTCTATGTAATTTATCCCCTCGTGGAAGAGAGCGAAAAAATTAATCTAAAATCGGCAACCGAGCAGTGGCAAAAGTGGAAGGAGCTATTTCCCGATAAAAAAGTTCTCCTTCTCCACGGGCGTATGAAGGACGAAGAAAAAAGGCGGGTTATGGAGGAATTCAAAAAAGATGGGCACATTTTGGTTTCAACCACCGTGGTGGAGGTTGGCGTGGACGTTCCCGAAGCTACCGTTATGGTTATCGAAGATGCCCACCGCTTCGGTTTGGCCCAGCTTCACCAGTTACGCGGGCGGGTGGGCCGTAGCGAACGGCAATCCTACTGTTTCTTGGTGGTGCCCGACGAGCTAAAGGAAAAAGCCCAAGAGGAGACCCTTAAAAGGTTGGAAGTTTTTGTTTCCACCACCGACGGTTTTAAAATAGCCGAAGCCGACCTCCAAATAAGGGGGGGCGGTAATGTTTTGGGAACCCAACAGGCGGGACAGTTTACCCTCCCCATAGCCGACCTTTCGAGGGAAGAAGACAGGAAAATTTTGGAAATCGCCCGTCGGGACGCAAAAAAAATTCTAGAACTTACCCCCAACTTGGAGAAACTACCCAACCTAAGGAAGTTGGTTTTTTACCGTTACGGGGACACTATGGAACTCGGTTCGGTAGGATAAAAAAAGAAAAACTAACCATTAACCCCTAAACTTAACACGCTAAAGGGGGAGATTTTCAAAAACTTCCTCCACCGTCGGGTGGGCCCATATTAGCTCTTTTAAAACCTTTATAGGGAGCCGTTCCTTTTTCACCAAAGTTAGGTAGTGAATTAAAGCGTCGGAACATTTTTTGCACAAAATATTTGCCCCCAAAATTTGACCATCGGGGGAGGTAAATATTTGAATTAAACCTTCCTCCCTTTGGGAAAGGGCCTTGGCAACCGAACGGAAATTTAGCATAAGGGTTTTAAAGTCAATTCCCTCCCTTCTCAGTTGCTCTCCATTTTTCCCGAAGGCGGCCAATTCGTAAACCGAATAAACCACCGAGGGAACTAAGGAATAATCCAATTCCTCCCTTTGGTTTTGGAAAATATTTTTAACCGCCAGTTGGGCCTCCCTTTTTGCTACGTGGGCCAAAGCGGGGGTTTTTATTATGTCCCCTACGGCGAAAATGTTTTCCACCTCCGTTTGGTAGCCCTTTTTTATTTCCACAAACCCTTTAGGGTCAAGTTTTAGACCTATTTCTTCCAACCCGAGGTTGTCGGTGTTTGGTTTCCTACCTACGGTTAAAAGTATTTTGTCGATACCCTCAAGGGTAAGGCCACCTTTTAAAACCACCTTACGGTTTTTAGGGTCTATCTCCTCCACCGTGGTTGAGGTAAAAATTTCCACACCGAGGTTTTTTAAAGCTTTTTCCAACCTTTTAACGAGGTCTTTGGAAAAGTTTTCCGCCGTAGGGAGAATAGCTTTAGCAAGCTCTACAAGGTAGACTTTTTGAACACCATACCGACGGAGGATATAGGCAAACTCCACCCCGCTCACGCCTCCGCCGACTATAAGAACCTTTTTTGGGGTCTCTTTAATATTCCAAAAAGTGTCGGTGTCCAAAATATATTCCCCGTCGGGTTTTATGTTTCCTACCGCCGTCGGTCGGCTTCCCGTGGCCAAGAGGATAAATTTCCCTTTGTAAACTTTTCCATCGGCGGTTTGAACGCTGTTTTTGTCCAAAAATTTGACTGCGGGCGAAAATACCAGTTGGACTTTTTTAGATTTTAAAAACCTCAAAAGGTTGTTTCTTATCGGCTCTATAACCTTTTTTTGGGAATTATTTATAGCTTCCAACAAAAGGGGGTTAAAACCCTTATTTTCGATACCCCAAAAGGAAGAGTTTTCTATCTTTTCCGTCAAAAGGGCTCCTTCCCTTAAAAATTTTGTTGGCACACATCCGCGGTTAAGGCAGGTTCCCCCCAGCTCTTGGGGGGCTTTTTCTATACAAAGAACCTTTTTTGAAAATTTAACGGCGGTTAAGGCCGCCTCATACCCCGCACTACCGCAACCTACGATAATAAGGTCGTTCATAGGTTTTAGGTTAGTTTAAGTCCCTTTTTCGTTTAACATTTAAATAATTCAAAAACCCAAAGGAGGATAAAAATGGAGCAAAACAACCAAGAGCAGGTTTTAATACAGGATGAACTTCTAAAGAAAGCTATGGAAGAAAACCAACCTATAACCGTTTACCTAACCCGCGGAAACCGCATTACAGGAAAGGTTAAAAGCTTTGATAGGTTTTCCATATTGCTGGAGGCCAACGGCGAAGAACAATTGGTTTACAAACACGCAATTTCTACCATTGTTCCCGGCAGGGCCTGATAAATACTAAAAACTGATGGAGGATTTATTCGAAAATTTGTCCCCCGAAGAGATAGAAAAAATTAAACAACTCTTTTTGGAAGAGGAAAAAGAACTACAAACGGAAGAACAAAATCGCCCTCCCTCTTCGGGGGACACCAAACAAGAAGAGCTAAATGTTCAACCCTTTCCCTTCGATAAACTGGAAAAGTTGGATATTTCCCAACTTCCCTTATATGAAAACGCTCTCAAAGTTTTTGCCGCCCTCTTAAAAGACGAGCTGGCCCGTTTAGGCTTAGATGTGGAGAATGTCGAAAAAGGAAAAACCCGCTTGGTTCGGTATAAAGACCTTGCCGATGGCTGGGGAGAGGATAACCTTTACCTATTATTCAAACTAAAACCCTTGCCCTCCTACGGTGTTTTGGTATTTCGTATTCCATTTTTGTTGGGGGTTATAAGTGCCCTTTTGGGGGGAGATTTTGCACCTCCCCAAGTTCCCAAAAGAGAGATAACCCCATCCGAATACACCCTTTTGAGGAAATTTTTTGAGGCGATTTTAAAAACCCTTGAAAGGGAAATTTCCAAATACTACCCCGTAAAGGTCGAGATAGTCGATTACGATACCGACCGTTGGCTTACCAAATACAACTTTACCGACAAAAGGGTTTTTGCCACCGACTTTAAGCTTGTATCCCCCGAATGGGTGGAAGATTTTTACCTCTTGGTGGACGAAGAAACTTTCCAACCCGTAAAGGAAATTTTCCAAGGAGTTCCTACTAAAGGTGAAGATACAAAAAAAATTCTTTGGAAGGAAATAAGAAAAGCAAAAGTTCCCCTAAGGGTAGAACTACATGCTCCCGAACAGACTTTGGAAAAAATCCTCGAATGGAAGGAAGGGGATTTAATACTGCTCCAAGAGGAGGCCGACAAACCGATAAAAGCCTACGCCAACGGCCGCCCGCTATTGGAGGGTTTCCTGGGAAAGAAGAACGGATTTTATGCCCTGCTTTTCAAAAATTGGTATAAAGAGGATTAAAGGGTTAATGGTTATACAAACTCGGGTTGGAAATTCCAATTTCTGTTTCCATTCTCTAGAAATTCTTTAACCGCCTTGGCTATAAGGTTGGAAATCAAGGGCTGAACACTTTCACCCACCTGGTTGTATTGCTCATTAATACCACCTTCGAAGACATAATCGTCGGGGTAGGTCATAAGGCGGGCCTGTTCGCGGACGCTCAAAAGTCTAGGCTGATAAGGGTGAAGAAACCGTCCGCTACCTTTTACCGTAGGGGAAATCTTATCGGGGTGTAGTTTGGTGAAATCCTTAAAAGTTTGGCCTTTTTTTCCGAAAAATAGGGCCGCCTGCCCGAACTTTAATTTATCCCACCGCTTTTTGAATTTTTTAGGAATATCCACCCAAAAATGGTTCCAATAATCGTGGGGCCAATCGGGTTTGGGTAAATCTCCTATAGCTTCCCAAACGGTGGTTTTTTTATAAACCCTGAACTGTTCGAGAAAATCCTTCAAATAGATGTTGGATATAAAAACCCTTGTCCTTTCGGAGGGCGAACCGTAATTTTCCGACCTAATTATGTTGAAATAAATTTTTTCGTAGCCCGCCCATTTGAACTCCTCTATTAGGGCATACTTCAGTTGGCCTTCGGTAATTTGAATAACGTTTTCCATTACAAAAACTTTCGGTTTTAAATAGGCCAGCAAACGGATATATTCGAGGGTTAGCCTACCTCGGGGGTCTACATATAGGCGGTCGGTGGGATATTCCATTCGGTTTAAGCTAACCGGCGTATAGGCCTCGCAGGGAGGGCCTCCTATAAGAACATCGGGCGATTGGTTTATAAGTTCCCTCCCCGAGATATTTCTAATATCTTCCACCAAAAGTTGGAGGGGTTTAATGTTTCTTTCGTAGGTTTGGGCGGCGGCGGCGTTAATTTCAACAGCCGACGATATGGTAAACCCTTCCTTTTTAAAACCGTAGCTAAATCCTCCGCCCCCTGCAAATAGGTCAACCACCGTCGGTTGGTTATTTTCTTTTACCATTGTTAGGGGGTATTCTATTGTTTTGCTTTTCCATATAGGGGAACTAGAGCTTTAATTCCCCTTTTAAGGAAAAAAATCTCTTTCCTTTTGGAGGAATAACAATTGTTTAAGCCTTTGGTCTGGCCAATTTTTTACGAAATCTATAATTAGAGGACAACAATGAAAGAGCGAATTCTAACCATATTCCAAGAAAGTGCTTCGGTAAAACTTGCCTTTGTGGAAAAATATAGCGAGCAAATAGAAGAGGTAGCCAAAGAAATAGTAAAAAGGCTAAAAAAAGGGGGAACTATATACCTTTTCGGCAACGGTGGGAGTGCGGCCGATGCCCAGCACATAGCGGCCGAATTGGTTGGTAGATTTTCCACCGATAGACCGCCCATAAAAGCCCTCGCCCTTACCACCGACCCTTCCGTGATAACCGCCCTATCCAACGATTACGGCTACGAAAAAGTTTTTGAACGCCAAGTTAAGGCTTTTGTTAACCCCAACGATGTGGTGATAGGTATTTCCACCAGCGGTAGTAGTTTAAATGTTTACAACGGCCTTAAGGAGGCTAAAAACAAAGGGGCCCTTACGGTGGCCTTTTTAGGTAAGGACGGGGGCCTTATAAAGGATATAGTAGATTACTCCTTTATAGTTCCCTCCTATGAAACCCCCCGAATTCAGGAATGTCATATAACTTTGGGACACACTTTGTGCGAACTTATAGAACTCCTTTTGAAGGAATAAAAAGTTTTAAAAACCTTTGGCGGTTCTACATAGGATAAGTTAGCTATGGGTGAAAAATTGCTAATCGCGGGCAACTGGAAAATGCATAAAACGCCCCAACAAACGGTGGAGTTTTTCCAAGAGTTCAACCCCAAAGTGGAAGGAATTGATGAGGTTGAAATTTTAATCTGCCCGCCCTTTATAGATATTCCCGCGGCGGTGGAAGCTACTCAAGGAACCAATATTAAAATCGGTGCTCAAAATTGTTTCTACGAAAAGGAAGGGGCTTTTACCGGGGAAATATCGCCCATTATGCTTAGGGCGGCCGGTTGCCAGTATGTAATTCTCGGACACTCGGAGAGAAGGCATATCTTCGGCGAAAAGGACGAAGTTATAAACAAAAAAGTTATCTCCGCTTTGGAGGAAGGTTTAAGGGTAATTCTCTGCGTAGGTGAAACTTTACAGGAACGCGAGAGCGGGCTGACCTTTACCGTGGTGGAAAGTCAGCTAAAGCTCGGATTAAGCGGTGTAGAAGATAAGCTTGACCAAATAGATATAGCCTACGAGCCTGTTTGGGCAATAGGCACCGGCGTAGCGGCAAAGCCCGAAGATGCCCAAGAGGTTCATGCTTTTATTTATTCGGTCTTAAACAAGCTAAACCCCGAAAAGGCTTCTAAGGTTAGAGTTCTCTATGGCGGTAGCGTAAAACCCAACAACGCCGAGCAACTTCTTTCTCAGCCCGATATAAAGGGTGTCCTTGTAGGGGGAGCTTCCTTAAAACCCGAAACTTTTGCCGAGATTGTAAAAATCGGACAAAGGTTGTCTAACAAATAATTTACCTTCCGAAGGTTTTTCCTTTCTTTACTTTCTTTGGTGGAAATTAAAGAAGAAAACTTAGAAAGGATTGAAAAGGAAACCCTTAAGCGGATTTATTTTGTTGTTGTTTTTGTTTTATGTAGTTCAACAATCCGCCTGCAAGAAGGAGCTCCAACTGTCTGGGAGTAATGTTAACTTTGGTTTCGATTTCAACGCCTTTGGTTTTGTTTATAACTTTGATGGGTTTGCCCTCTTTAACGCAGGCAACCAGCTGTTCTCTGGCGTTGGGGATTTCTATTTCATCGTTGAGGTCTATCTTGTCGTAGTCTTCGGGGTTAACGAATTCTAAGGGCATAATACCGAAGTTGCATAGGTTTTGATGGTGAATTCTTGCAAAGGACTTAGCGATAACAGCCCTAACACCCAAGTATCTGGGAGCCAATGCGGCGTGTTCCCTGGAGGAACCTTGTCCGTAGTTTTCTCCACCAACAATAATGGTAGCCTTACCTTCTTCTTTGTTTTTGAGGGCTCTGTCAACAAATTCGGGGTCTACGTAGTGATAAACGTATTTGGAAATTTCATAGATGTTAGACCTTAGAGGTAGGATTTTGGCTCCGGCGGGCATGATGTGGTCGGTGGTTATGTTGTCGCCCACCTTAATACCAACTTTACCCTCGATGGTTTCGGGTAGTTCGTCGAACTCGGGTAGGGGTTTTATGTTGGGTCCCCTTCTGATTTCAACTTGCTCCCTCTCTTCCTTAGGTAGGGGAGGTATTAGTAGCGCATCGTTGTAGGGGATGAATTTCTCGGGTAGGGTTACCCTGATGGGTTCTCCCAAGGTTCTGGGGTCGGTAATATAACCGGTTAGGGCGGCGGCTGCGCAGGTTTCGGGGGAAGCCAAGTATACTCCTGCGTCCAAGGTTCCCGAACGGCCTTTGAAGTTTCTGTTAAAGGACCTTACCGATACACCTTTGGAGGGAGGTGCCCATCCCATTCCTATGCAGGGGCCGCAAGCGGTTTCTATAATCCTTGCTCCGGCGTTAATTAGGTCGGCCAAGGTTCCGTCGCGGGCAATTTGTTCGAGCACCTGTCTGGAACCGGGGGCAATTATTAGAGATACATCCCTGTGAACTTTTTTGCCTTTCAATATTTCGGCTACAGTTTTAAGGTCTCTGTAGGAGGAGTTTGTGCAGGAGCCTATAACAACTTGGTTAACTTTTACTTTTCCGTGAAGCTCTCTAACGGGAACCACATTGTCGGGAGAGTGGGGTTGGGCTATTAGAGGTTCCAACTCGTCGAGGTTAATAATTACCTCTTCGTCATATTCGGCGTCGGCGTCGGGCAAGAGTTCAACCCAGTCTTGCTCTCTGCCCTGTCTTCTGAAGAAGTCTAAAGTTATTTCATCGGAGGGGAATATAGATGTGGTAGCTCCCAATTCTGCTCCCATGTTGGTGATGGTAGCCCTTTCGGGAACTGTTAGGGCTTTAACGCCTTCGCCAACGTATTCGAAAATTCTCATAAGACCGCCTTTAACGGTTAGGCGGCGGAGCATTTCGAGAATAATGTCTTTTGCGGAAACCCATTTGGGAAGTTCTTTGCCTCTTAGTTCAACTTTAACTATTTTGGGCATTTTGGTATAGAAGGGTTCGCCTGCCATTGCGGCGGCAACGTCCAAACCACCGGCACCGATAGCCAACATTCCCGCTCCGCCGGCGGTGGGTGTGTGGGAGTCCGAACCTAACAGGGTTTTTCCGGGTTTGGAAAATCTTTCGAGGTGAACCTGGTGGCAAATTCCGTTTCCGGGTTTGGAGACCCAGATTCCATATTTCATTCCGACGGTTCTCAAATATTCGTGGTCGTCGGGGTTTCTGTAGTCCAACTGTAGGGTGTTGTGGTCGATGTAGGATACCGATAGGTCGGGAGTTTTTACTTCGTCAACGCCCATAGCCTCGAACTCGAGGTAGGCCATTGTTCCGGTGGCGTCTTGGGTTAGGGTTTGGTCTATTCTAATGGCAATCTCCTGACCGGGTTCCATAGTTCCGTGAACCAAGTGGTCCTTAATGATTTTCCAAGCTACGGTTCCTTTTGCCATTTTTGGCAACCTCCGACTGAAAATTTCCTATTTGATGATACAAAAGTGGGAAGGGACTTTCAATTCAAAAGGTTAGAAGGAAATAACGAAAAACCTTTTAAGGAAAGTTTTTTATTAAAAACCCTTTAGGGAAAATTTATTTATTCCTTATTTTGGTCTTCTTCAAATATAAAACTTAAAGCGGTTCTTACTCCAAAGCCGGTTCCACCCTTTTGGGGGTTCCATTTGTAGGGTTTATAAGCCCAAGCGGGGCCCGCTATATCTATGTGAACCCAAGGTATTTTCTTACCGTCTTTTTCACCGATGAATTCTTCCAAGAACATGGCGGCGGTTATGGCTCCTCCGTAGCGGGTGCTTCCTATGTTGCTTATGTCGGCTACGGGGCTTTTGATGTGCTCCCTCAATAGTTCGTCGTCCATTGGCAGTTGCCACATTCTTTCGCCCGTTTCTTTGGAGTGTTTTAGGTATTGGTCTATAAATTCTTGGTTGTTTCCAAATATTCCGGCCGTATATTCACCCAGAGCCACCACGCAGGCACCGGTTAGGGTGGCCATATCCACAATCTTGTCTGGTTGTTGTTCGCTGGCGTAGGTTAAGACGTCGCCGAGGGTTATCCTTCCTTCGGCGTCGGTGTTGCCCACCTCTACGGTTTTGCCGTTTCTCATACGGATAATGTCGTCGGGGCGGTAGGAGTTTCCGTCGGGCATGTTTTCGGCGGCCCCCACAAAGCCGTGAATTTCTACATTTTTGGGTGCCAAGCCTGCCTTTTTAAGTTCTCCCAACGCTTTGAATATTCCCAGCACCGCGCAGGCACCCGATTTGTCCATTTTCATAGTTCTCATAAACTGTTCGGGTTTGATATTTAAACCTCCGCTGTCGAAGGTTAGACCTTTTCCTACAAAGGCCAATTTTTTCTTAGCTTCCCCTTGGGGTTTGTATTTGATATGGATAAACCTCGGTTTGGTGGAGCTTCCTTTTCCAACCGCCCAGAGGCCGGGCATTTCTTTTTCCACCCATTGGGGGTCTTTTACCTCTATTTCAAAATCGTATTCTTTGGCTAAATCTTGGGCTATTTGGGCAAAGGTTTCGGGATTTATCTCGTTGGGAGGGGTATTAACCAAATCCCTGGCAAAGTTTTGGGCTTGGGCGAGAATTTGTCCTATTTTTACCTTTTGTTCGTCGGCGTTGGCCATTTCTACGGTTTCCAAACCTTGGTAGTCGCCGTCTTCCTTTTTGCTTTTGTATTTATCAAATTTGTAGGTTCCCAATACTAAACCTTCGGTGCAGGCTTGGGAGCATACCTCTTTTTTGACATTTATAAGAACTTTACGGTTTTTATCCTTTTCCAACCTTTGGGCGGTTTTAGCCGAAACTTCGCGGGCAATGTCGCGGTTTACTTTGTCCTTTTTACCCAAACCTACTATGTAAACCCTTTTAAAGGGAAAACCTTGGACGGGAACTTTCAAAATTTCCCCTTTTTTGCCCTTAAAATCGGCATCCTCCATAAAAGGTTTTACTTGCTCATAGACCTCTTGGGGGAGTTCTTCGGTTTGACCTTCGAAGGTGAAAAATACAACCGCATCCCCATCGAAGGTTTTCCAATCTTCTTTTCTTACCTTGATTTCCATAGTAGGAAAATTTATCCAAGATAATAACCCTTTATGAAGAAGTTTTTAACAATCTTAGGAGCCGTCTCCTTGGCTACCACCTCCCTCTTTGCCCAAAACGCGGATAAATCCTCCCAATGTCCCAGCCCCCAACAGGTTAAAGAAATGTTAAAACCCTTAAATGTTCCTGTTACAAAAATTGAACAAATAGAACCGTTTGAAAATATCCCCTCCCTCTGTAAGGTTACGGCTGTTATTTACGGCCAAAAAGAGGTAGATTTTTATGTAACCCGCAACGGGGAGTATCTTGTTCCTTTTATAGGAAAGGTAAGTTTTAAACCTGCACCTATAAAGGGTTTGAATGAAATTTGGGTAACCAGCCTAAGGAACCCTAACAATACTTTCCGCTTGGGGTATACCGATGATAAACAGCGTTATTTCATACCCCAGTTGGTGAAGGTTAAAGTTACCGCCGAAAACATTAAGAAATTGGATAAATATGTGGCCTTTACCTACGGCAACAACCCCAACGCCCCCACCGTATATTTTGTTACTGACCCTGAATGTCCCTTCTGCAAACGGATAGAGCCCTTCCTGGAAAAATTGGTTAAAGAAGGAAAGCTAAATGTTAAAGTGGTATGGTTCCCTCTACCGTTCCACCGCCACGCCATGGCTAAAGCGGTATCCATTGTCTGCCACCACAAAGGTTGGGAAGGTTTAAAGGAAGGATATATCTCCTCCGATTGGAATACCGAAAAATGCCAAGAGATAAAACAAAAAATAGAGGAAGGTAAAGAATATCTATCCCAATTGGGGGTAAAAGGAACACCTACCTTCATAAAACCCAACGGAGATATGATGACAGGACTTCCCCAAAACTTGGAAGAGTTCCAAAAATGGTTGGGAATAAAACAATAATCCCTAAAATGGACAAAAAATAAAAAAATCCCGAGGAGGAGGGAAAATATGACTACAAAAGTTGCTTGGGATTACACCCACCAGGAGTTTACCATAACCGACTACTATTATTTTTCCATCCTTCAAAAGGTTTGCGAAGCAAATGACATTAAGGTTGACGAAGTTACCGATTGGAATAAGTTGGCCGACTACGATGTTATAGTTTTTAACTATCCCGAGATACCTTTCAACGAAAAGGAAGTTCAGGATATTGTTAACTTAGTTAAACAAGGTAAAAGGGTGGTAATTCTTGGCTACTACAAAAACGAAGACAATATAGCAGACACCGTAAACACTTTAGCAAAAGCCTTCGGGTTGGAAATGAACCCCGACGAAGTAACCGACTCCGAAAACAACCACAATAATGACCCCTACTTTGTTGTAACCTCCAAGGTTTACCAATACAACGACGGCGTGGAAAAACTAATGTTGGCCTGCACACCCTCTATAAGCCTAAAAGGTGAAAATACTTCGGTGGTAATTGAGGGTGAACCCACCGCGGTTTCCAACAAAGGTTTCAAACCTATTTTGGGTGCCAAATATCAAGACCCTTCGGGCGGAGAATTTATAGTTATAGGAACCTGTGTATTCTGGGACAACTATTCGATTGAGCTATACAACAACAAGCAGTTTGCTATAAATCTCCTTAAAAAGGACTAATTCTTTTTCTTTTCTAACCTTTTTGTGGAAAGAAAAGATAAAAAACCAAAAAAGGTTTTTAACGTTTGGACCAACGATATTTTGCACGGGCACCCATTTGGTCGTATTTCTTTCTTTCTTTTTCCCTCGCGTCTCTGGTTAGCAAGCCCGCTTTCTTTAGCTTAGGTCTTAAGTCGGGATTGTAAGCAAGCAAGGCTTTTGCTATGCCATACATTATAGCTTCGGCTTGACCGGTAATTCCGCCACCGATTACTTCGGCGAAAATCCCGAATTTTCCTTCGGTTCCGGTTACTCGGAAGGGGGTAAAGATTTTGTTATATACGGTTTCCCTCATAACGTAGTCTTTGAGGTTATACTCTTTTCCGCTTTGGGTTCTAACAATTTGCTTATCGGGCATTCCAGGCAGAATCCAAACTTTGGCAACCGCCTCTTTTCTTTTACCGGTAGCGTAGAAAGAATTATCGGGGGTTATTTTGAAATCTTTTAGTTTTTGCATCCTTTAGAGCCTCCTTTTCTATATTAAGTCTGAAAAATTAGGCCTTAATGTCCAAAGGTTTGGGCTGTTGGGCTTGGTGGGGGTGTTCGGGTGCGGCGTAAACTTTTAGGCGTTTCATCATTCTGTGGCCCAGCTTGTTTTTGGGAAGCATTCTTTTTACGGCTAGCTTAATAACCTTCTCGGGGTTGTGTTGGAGCATCCACTCTAGGGGCATTTCTCTGAAACCGCCGGGGTATCCGCTGTGCCATCTGTAGAGTTTTTGCTTCATTTTTTTGCCGGTAACGCGGATTTTGTCGGCGTTTACCACTATAACGAAGTCCCCCAAGTCCTGGTCGGGAGACCAATAAACTTTGTGCTTACCCATTAGAATTTTGGCTATCTCGCTGGCCAACCTTCCCAAGGTTTTCCCGGTGGCATCGACTATATACCACTCTCTTTTTACATCTTTGGGCTTTATCCTGTAGGTCTTCATTGCCGACACTCCTTTTATTGTTTTTAAACCAAAAAGGGTTATTATCTAATAATTCCCCCGTAGGGTCAACAAAGGCCGAAGTAAATCCTATCTATGAAGAGGGTTAAAAATCTCCCTATTCAGGTTTAAAAAATTTTTTGTTTATCCTCTTTTAGGGTTAAAAATAAACCCCTAGAGGGAACCTATAAACTTTCTTAAAATTTCAGCGTGGTCAAAAACCAATTTATCCCAAGGTATTTCCTCCAACTTGTAGATTTTTGCCACCTTGGCGTCGGAAGAAGCCTTTGGTTCGCCTACAGCCCTACCTACAAATACAACGGAAACCACATGAAAACGGGGGTCTCTATCGGGTTTGGAAAATACACCCAATAGATGTTCTATTTCAAAGTCGAGATTTATTTCCTCTTTAATCTCTCTTACTACTGCTTCCTCAACGGTTTCCCCAACTTCGACAAAACCACCGGGGATAGCCAACCCAACGGGGGGATTTTTTCGCTCTATAAGAACTATCCCTTTAAAATTACCCTCGGAGTCAAAAACTTTGGTTATTCCGTCCACAGCGAGGTAAGGGGTTTTTGGTCTAAAGGGTATTTTCTTTTCCATAAGGAAGAAATGCTAAAGGAAACAAAGAAGAAGGTTTTAAACCGAAACTTTCTGAATTACTTTTGAAGCCAAATTTCTAAAAGCTTCGGCGGTTAGGCTGTTGGGGTAGGCTTCCACTACCGGCCTTCCTTCGTCGGAAGCCGAACTTACTATAGGTTCGATAGGTATCTGGACTAATATTTCTAAACCCTTTTCTTTTGCATAGTTTTCAACCCTTCCCTTACCGAAGATGAAGGCTTTTTCACCGCAGGAGGGGCAAACGAAGTAAGCCATATTTTCAACCAACCCAAGGACGGGTATGCCGAGCTCTTGGAACATTGAAACGGCCTTCCTAACGTCCGCAAGGGCCACATCCTGGGGAGTTGTCACCACTATAGCCCCATCGACCAAAAGGTTTTGGGCCAGGGTTAGTTGGACGTCGCCGGTTCCCGGGGGTAAATCGACCACCAAATAGTCGAGCTCGCCCCAATCCACATCAAACAAAAACTGTTGGATGGCTTTCATTAATAGCGGGCCCCTCCATATAACGGGGGTGTCCTCGTTGGGCAACATTAAACCTATGGAAATAACCTTTAGACCTTCTTTTTCCACGGGAACAATTTTTTGTTGGTCGTTTACGCTTACCACCATGTTTTTTAGGCCGAGTATGGTAGGTATGGAAGGCCCGTAAACGTCGGCATCTAACAATCCAACTTTATAGCCCGCCTGTTTTAGGGCTACCGCCAAATTGGCCGCTACCGTAGATTTTCCAACGCCCCCTTTACCACTACCTACCAAGATAACCCTTTTAACACCGGGAATTCTTCTTTTAGGGGGTAATCCGGGGCCCATTGTAGGCAGTTGGGGAGGTTGGGGTTGACGGTTCATTTGGGCTTGGGGATTAATAAATTGCAACCTTACGGCGTTTATCTCTTCTATATCTCCCAAAGCGTTGAAAACTTTAATTTTTATTAAATCTTCAATACCCGGTTTGGGTAAAACCATATAAATAACCACATTGTTGGAGTTATCTATTTGAATATCCTTAACAAGGTCGGCCAAAGTAGCATTTAATCCTATATCGGAAAGGTTTTCTTTTTTTAAAGCCTCCAAAAGGGCTTGACGTTCTAACATGCAGGTTAATTTTAAGATTTGAACCTTATACAGAAGTTGGCACTAATTAGGTTTCTTTAGGTTTCTTGAAAGGGAAAGAAATAAATATAGAACCTTAAAAGGTTAAATTTTATTTTTCCTCTTGTTGTTGGGCTTGGACCTTAGCCTTGTTTAGGAGCTGATATACACGGGAAACCCTGCGGGAGGCTTCCCTTTTTGTAATAACCCCTTTACTCCAGGTGTGCATAATGATTTTTTGAACCTCGGGTAGGAAGTTTTCAGCTTCTTTCAACTGTCCAGCTTCCACCATTTTGCGGAATTTTTTGATGTAAGTCCTCATTCTGGAAAGGTGATATCTATTTCTTTGTCTTTTTCTTATGCTCTGACGGGCTGCTTTTTTTGCCGCTTTTGTGTTCGCCACCTTTTTACCTCCTTTATTGTTTGTTTTTTATTTAATTATAACGGCCGACAGTTGGCAGTTTAAAATTTCCTTATTTTGGTTAAAAGTTTTCTTCCTTCCTTCTTAAGGAAAGAAGATTTTAGGGGCTAAGGGTTTAAAAAAGTAAGAAGGTAAAATTTTTTTAATATGTCGGTAAATCTCCTTTCGGAGCAACTTTTAAAGAAACTCGATGCGGTGGAAAAAAAATATAACCAACTCCAAATTAAGTTGTCCGACCCCGATATATTCCAAAACCCAAAGGAGTTTCAAAAACTATCCAAAGAACTAAATTCGTTGGAAGAGATTTATAAAACCTACCAGGAGTATAAAAAAGCCCTTGTCCGCTATAAGGAAGCTAAAGAGATAATAGCCCTCGGAGAGGAAGAATTAAAGGAACTGGCAAAGGAGGAATTAAAAGAGGTAGAACCCCTATTGGAGGAATTGGCTAAAAAACTAAAACTGCTCCTGCTACCGCGCGACGAAAGGGACAGCAAAAACGTTATATTGGAAATCCGTGCAGGGGTTGGTGGTGAGGAAGCCGCTCTGTTTGCCGCCGACCTATTAAGAATGTATCAACGCTATGCCGAGGAGAAAGGCTGGAAATTTACCATTTTGGAGGCCAACAAGACGGGATTGGGAGGCTACAAGGAGGTAATAGTTTCCATAGAGGGTAAAGATGTCTATTCCCACATGAAATATGAAAGCGGTGTTCATCGCGTTCAGAGGGTGCCCGAAACCGAGGCGGGCGGAAGAATCCACACCTCCACCGCAACGGTGGCCGTTCTGCCCGAGGTAGAAGAAACCGAAATAGAAATAAACCCCGCCGACCTCAAAATAGAGACCTACAGGGCCAGCGGTGCGGGCGGTCAGTATGTAAACACCACAGAAACGGCGGTGCGAATAACCCACCTGCCCACTGGAATAGTGGTGCAATGCCAAGACGAGCGTTCCCAATTCCAGAACAAACAGAAGGCCTTAAAAATTTTGAGGGCCAAACTCCAGCAATTCTATGAACAGCAAAAAATGGAAGAAATAACGCAAGAGAGAAGACAGCAGGTCGGACACGCCGAAAGGAGCGAAAAAATAAGAACCTACAACTTCCCCCAAAACCGTGTAACCGACCACCGTATAAACCTTACCCTTTACAAATTAGACCAAATATTGGAAGGAAAATTGGACGAACTTATAGAGGCTCTCCAACAATACGAACAGCAACAAAAGTTAAAAGAATTGGAAGAGAACCTAAGCTAATTAGTGTTTGAAATGTCTCATTCCTGTGAATACCATCGCCGCCCCGTGTTCGTCGCAGGCCTCTATAACCTCTTTGTCCCTTATCGAACCTCCGGGCTGAATAAAGGCGGTTATCCCTTCGGCGGCCGCTATATCGATGCTGTCGCGGAAGGGGAAAAACGCGTCGGATGCTACCACCGCACCCTTTAGGTCTTTACCGAACTCTTTGGCTTTGGAAATTGCTAGTTTTAGGGCATCCACGCGGGACGTTAGCCCCATACCTACCCCTAAAACCTGCTTGTCCTTGGCTATAACTATGGCGTTGGATTTCACATGTTTGACCACCCTCCAGGCAAAAAGCAGGTCTTGGAGTTCCCTTTCGGTGGGCTCGCGCTTGGTTACCACTTTAAGTTCTTTATAGAGTTCGGTGTCCTCGTCTTGGAGCAAATAACCGCCCGAAATTTTTTTAACATCTTTGAAAATAGACCTTCCCTGAAAGAGGATAACCCTAAGATTTTTCTTCTTGGACAAAATTTGTAAGGCTTCGGGCGTAAAGGAGGGTGCTATTACTATTTCTAAGAAGATTTTGGTAAGTTCGGCGGCGGTGTCGGCATCCACCGTATCGTTAAAGGCGACTATACCTCCGAAGGCGGAAACGGGGTCGCCTTCCAAAGCCCGTTTGTAGGCTTCATAGGTGGTCTTCCCAACGGCCACACCGCAGGGGTTGGTGTGCTTAATTATCGCACAGGCGGTTTCGGGAATTTCGCTTACCAACTTAACCGCACTGTCGGCGTCCAAATAGTTGTTGAAGGACATTTTCTTTCCTTGTAAAACTTGGGCTTCGGTTATTCCCAAGTCCTCAAGGGGGTTTTTATATAACCAACCCCTTTGGTGGGGGTTTTCTCCATATCTGAGTTCCTCTTTGAGTTTTAGAGGAAGTGCCTCCTCGGGTAGGTTTTGACTTATTTCTAAAAGCCCTTTAAGGGTGTTGTATATAACCCCATCGTAATAGGCGGTGTGGGCAAAGGCTTTAACCGCCAAACGGGCCCTATCCTCTTGGGTTAACTCCCCTTTTTTGAGTTTTTCTATAAACCAACCGTAGTCGGAAGGGTCGGTCAATACCGCCACCCGAGGGAAGTTTTTGGCCGCCGCCCTTATGAGGGTCGGCCCTCCGATGTCGATAAATTCCAACAGTTCCTTTATAGGGAGGTTTTCTTTACTTTTTTCCTCAAAGGGGTATAGATTTACAACCACCACCTCGATTGGTTCTATACCCAATTCCTCCAGCTGTTGTTTGTCCTTTTCAACCCAATCGCGGTAGAGTATTCCCCCGTGTATCTTGGGGTGGAGGGTTTTAACCCTTCCGTCCAAAATTTCGGGGAAGCCTGTTATTTCACTAACTTCCACTACGGGAATACCTTTCTCCTTTAAAAAGCGGGCCGTTCCTCCGCTGGAAACTATTTTGTAGCCGAGGCTGTGCAGTTCCTTAGCGAGGGTATCTATCCCCTCCTTGTTCCATACCGATAAAAGGGCAATGGGTTTTTTAACACTAGCACCCTTTCCTAAAAGGGAGGGATTAACGCTTTTACCTTCCATGGGTTAATAGATTTTGCCTAATCCCCTTTAAGTTAGTTCCTAATGGCTAACCAACCTAGGGTTTTATTAACCCGCCCTGAAGAGGATATAGAAAGGGATAAAAAAATTTTCCTTTCTTTGGGTATAGAGGTTATACCTTTACCTTTAATTGGTTTTAGACCGTTGGATTTCAAAATACCTCCGTTGGAAGAGTTTGACTATATCTACTTTGGAAGTAAAAGGGCGGTCGATTTTTTCCTCTCCAAGGTTAAAAAATTAGCTTCCCACCTTAGGGTTCTTGTGGTAGGAAAAAAAACGGCAAACCATTTAAGGGAAAAATATTCGGTAGAACCTTTTTTGGTGGCCAAGGGAAGTTCGAAGCTCCTTTATGAGGAAATTAAAAACAAAAATCTCCCCCCGGGGAAGGTGTTAGTTCCGACCGCTAAAATGCATTCGAAGGGAATATATCTTTTAGAAAGGTTGGGTTTTGAGTTGCATATAGTTCCCGTTTACGAGACCGTTTTTTTACGCTACCCACAAGAGGAAATAAAAGCTAAATTAGCTAAAGCTGATATTCTAATATTTACCAGTCCATCCACCTTTTTGGCATTGTTAGCAAATTTGCAATTGGAGCAACTTTTTTCTTTAATAAAAGGCAAAAAAATTGTAGCTATAGGAGAAACAACAAAAAAAGCTATAGAAGATAAAGGTTTAAAGGTTGATTGGGTTCCTTCGGAGCCTTCAATGGAATTGATAGCAAAAGAAATAAAAAAATGGATAACCTAACCCTGTCGGTTTGGGGACGGGAGGATATAAATGTTATTGAGAGGAAAAACTTTAAGAAATAGCATAACCCTTACGGGGGTGGGAATACACAACGGAATAAGGAACAAAATAAAAATCCACCCCTCGGAGGAAAGAGGAATTTACTTTCTCATAAAGGGGGTTAAAATTCCCGCCCTCCATAAGTATGTGGTCAACACTTGTTATTCCACCGACTTAGGGAGGGAAAATCAGATAGTCCGCACGGTGGAACATATAATGGCCGCCTTCTACCTACTGAAAATAGACAGTGCTGTGGTGGAAATAGTAGAAGGTAACGAAATCCCCATACTGGGCGGAGGTGCAAAGGAGTTTATAGAGGCCTTCCTATCGGTGGGGACGGTGGAGTTGGAACACTACCAAAAAATTTTTAGATTGGCCGAGCATAAACGCTATCAACCCAACGGAAACTTTGTCGAAGCTTTGCCCTTCGAGAAAGAAGTATTTATATACGAAGGTATTTTCAGATACTTAGGTAGGCAGTTGGCCGTATACGAGGGCGGGCTGGAAAGCAAACTGATAGGGGCCCGCACCTTCTGCTTTGAGGAGGATATACCTAACTTAAGAAAAATGAACTTGGGTAAAGGCGGCTACCATGTGAATACACTCGTTATAAACCCTTCGGGGGAATATCTTCGCTACCGAGAAGAGCCGACCTACCATAAACTTTTGGATTTAATCGGCGATATGGCCCTTTTGGGCGGCCGTCTGCAAATGATTATTTATTCCTTTAGGGGTGGACATTCCACCAACCACGGCCTAAGACAATTAATAAAAAATCTCCTAATAGAGGTCAAAGCAAACAAATTTCCCGCTTTGGTTTAAGTTGTTATTCTTTAAAGCTTCCAATTTTGTATTTCAATAAATTTCAATAAATTCCCCTTTTGGTTAAAAAGTATTTTTTGACACCCCCCTTAAGAGGAAAATACAAAATGGTTTTGGAAATCAGCAATAGGACTTCGAGGAAAATACTCTACTTAATCGGGTTTCTATATTTGTTTACCATAGTAGGTTCGGGGTTAGCTTACTACATAATCACCAAAAGTTATTACTATGGACAGGTCATTAACTATGCCGGTAAGGTTAGGGGTGGCGTCCAACGGGTAGTTAAGCTTTATATAGCAGGAGACACTAAAAAGTCCTTACAAGTTGCTCAAGAGGTTGACCAGAGCTTGGAAATCCTATCCCTAACGGTGGACAATCTAAAAATCCCATTTTTGGATAGAGATAAAAATTTCCAACCGACCGAGGTTAAAGCCTGTTGGGAAAAACTGAAAAAGGAAATAGAAAGTAAAACTTCCAACATAGGGAAACTTGTTAACCAGTCCGAGGAATGTTGGCATGTTAGCGATAAGACAACCGACTTTTACCAGGAAATTGCCGAAAGGAATATTCAGTTATTGGAGGGTCTATATTACACCGATATAACATTGGCTTTATTGCTAATACTTCTATTAATTCGGATTGTGTATAAGGAAGTTATAGGGCATTTAGAATTTAAAGCCCACTTTGACCCGCTTACCCACGTATTTAACCGCGGGACTTTTTTGGAATTTTACAAAGCCCTTTCTAGGAATAAATCCTTTTTTCCTCTGTCGTTAATAATGTTTGATTTAGACCACTTTAAGGAAATAAATGACAAATACGGCCACAATGTGGGGGATAAAGTTCTAAAAAGCGTGGCCCAAGTGGTGAAAAAAAACCTTCGAAGCACCGATATTTTTGCCCGTTGGGGCGGAGAAGAATTTATAATCCTTCTGCCCGATACCGACCTTGCCGAGGCTGTGGCAATCGCAGAACAGCTAAGAAAGGAAATTTCAAAAATAAAAATTCCCGAGTTGGGGGATAGGAAAATTACCGCCAGCTTTGGGGTTACCCCTGTCTGGCCCAACGAACCGCTCAAGCAGGCGGTTTCCCGTGCCGACGAGGCCCTTTATGAGTCCAAAAGAAGGGGAAGAAATCGAATTTTTATAATCTCTTAGGGGTTTAGTTTTTTCTTTCCTTCGCGGGATAGTGGGCGACCACTTTCCCTTTAAAGGCTTCCAATACCTTTAAAACAGGTAGCGGGTATTTTTCAGCCTTTGATACTTTTTTTCGGTTTTGTCCACCTCCTGCACAATTTCCACCTTCACGTATTTACCGTAATACTTTTTCAGTTTTTCTATTTCGTGTTGGAAGGTTTTATATTCCCTTTCTTTGAGTTTTAAAACCAAACCTTGGGGAGTTTCTTGGAGGTTTTTGTAGATAACACCAATCAAAGGTTTGGCGATAATGTCGTCCTTTAGAAGTTTGTTAACAAATTGTTGTTTGGTAAATTTAAGCTCTCCGGGTTTTTCAACTTTAGCACTTTCTGATGTTTGAATTTTTTGTTTACCTTCGCTTGTAGGTTTAACTTCTTCCTTCGGTTGGTTTTGAGTTTTTTGCTCTTCTTTTTGGGTTAGTTCTACTTTTTCCTCTCTTTGTTCTGTAGCAGTTTTTACCTTTGATTGACTTTCAAAGGTTGTTTTTTCCTCCTGTTGGATTTTGGTCTTGGTTTCTTCCAAGTTTTGGACTTTGGATTTTTCTTTAACTTTTGGAGGTTCGGTCAATATATCTGGACTTTGTTCGGTTGGAGTTTTAAGAGTAACGCCTTCGGAGGATAGTTTTCTTAATAGCTCACCCAAAGGAATTATTTGGTGGATTAAATCACTTTTAAGGACAGCCAATTGGAAGACCTGCAAAGGTTCTTTAAATTTAGCCTCCCCCAAGGCACGGGAAAATATTTGTTCCAAATAGAGGAGTTTTTCCAAAGGTTGTTCCATTAAAAGGCTGACGGTGGGGTCGGTAATTTCCTCGGAAGTTTTTTTAGCTATTAAAGCTTTCAAAATAAGGTTGTGTATTTCACTCCAAAAGCGGGTTAGGTTATAACCTTCCTCCTGCAGTTGGGAAAGTTCTTTCAGGCAATAGTCTAAATTTCCCTCCAAAAGGTTTTTAACGAATTCGTGTAACCTTTGGGCGGAAACTATACCGAGAAACTCCCTAACGGCGCTTTCGGTTATGTGGTTTTCGCAGTAGATGGCCGCCTGGTCGAGCAAAGAAAGGGAATCTCTAACACAACCTTCCCCCGCTTGGGCGATTACTTTTAAAGCCCCCTCTTCGTAGGTTATACCTTCCTTTTTACATACCTCCTTGAGGTGTTCAACTATTTTTTCCTCGGGGAGTTTTCGGAAGATTATTTTTTGACACCTCGATTGTATAGTGGGAATTATTTTGTCCAACTCGGTGGTGCACAAAATAAAAACAGTCCTTTGGGATGGTTCTTCCAGAGTTTTTAAAAGGGCGTTGAAGGCCTCTTTGGTTAACATGTGGGCTTCGTCGATTATGTAAACCTTGTATTTACCTTTTATGGGGGAGTAGCCCACCGTTTCCTTAAGCTGTCGAATATCGTCGATACCGCGGTTGGAGGCGGCGTCGATTTCTATAAGGTCGGGGAAATTTCCTTTGGCTATTGCTTTACAATTTTCGCACTCTCCGCAAGGTTCTTCCCCTTGGGGGTTTAGACAGTTTAGGGCTTTGGCTAAAATTCGCGCGACGGTGGTTTTACCCACACCACGGGGGCCTGCGAAAATGTAGGCATGGGCGACTTTGCCCAATTTAACGGCGTTTTTTAAAGTTCGGACGGCCGTTTCCTGTCCTACTACCTCCCTCCAAAATTGGGGTCTATATTTTCGGGCCAAAGGAATATAAGCCATCGAGGGTAGAAAATTTAATGGAGCTAAAAAATCCTTCTATAGGAAGGATTTGATTAATCTTCCAACAGGAGGTATCTGCAAGATGTGCTAATGGAACAATTTGAGAGAAATTAAAGTAGGAAAAAGCAAGCTCAAAACCATTTAAGAAACTTAACCCTTCAAAAACTCCCTTTGAAGGT
>JAADES010000003.1 GCA_013153315.1 Aquificota bacterium | reverse complement strand
AAACCAGCTTCACTTATGGCTCTGAAACTTTAGTTTAGAGCGAAGCGGTTTTGCGTTTCCTTCGCTTTTCAGTTGCCAAGGAGCCGTTTCTTAACCTTTAATTTTTCATTAAAGCAAAAGTTTTATTTTGAGTCAATAGAAAATCTTTTTAAAGACCATCTTTATACCTAAGAAAAGCATTAAACTTGACAAAGAACTTTTAGGAGAACTAGAATAAAGTTTTTCCTAAATTAAAGGATAGCTGAATAAAAATTTTCCTTCTTGTGGGTTATAGACTAAAAACGGCTCATTTCGTGAGCAAGAAAAAAAATGAATTAACGCTAAAAGGTATGTATTTATCCGCAACTACTGCTAATTTTAGATACTAATCTTGGTTTTTAAATTGTTAAACCACACCAAATAGGGTTTAAGTTCTTTTTTCCCTTTTTAGGGAAACTTTTTAATGTCGACTAATTTACCTTAAGCTCAATAGTTAGTTGTAATTGTCAATTTAAAGGTTTTTGTCAATTTAAGAAGCAATTAAGAGTTTAGTAAATTTAGGAACATAGTTTGGAGAATAATTAAATACAAAAAATTTAAAACCTCCGCTTACAAAAAACCCGCCAGAAAGCCCTTTGCTTTTTGGCCTTTATTTTTCTTCCATAGAGTTTTTCAGTAAAAAGAAACAGCTAAGGGATACAGATTTAGGAACTAAATCTTATTCCGCCGCTACGCGGCTTCATAGCTATTTACTTCGTAAATTTTATTTCGCCCTTTAAGCGTTAACACATGCTTAAAAGCATGTGTGCTATTGTTAAGCGTTAACCCCTCTCTAAAAGCGTTAATCCCCTTTTTAAGGGGTGCTATTGTAGAGAGGGTTAACGAACGGGCTTCATGAATGGCAGAGTATGATTAATGTCATTTTTTACTTAGTAATTTTTTTTTCTTAAAAATTTAAGGAAGTATAAATGGCCTTTGCGGTTATAAAAATCAAACTTCCAAAACACTTAGGGCCATCTATACTTCCTCTAACCTTTGAAAGTGCCAACGTTTGGAACAGAGCCTTAGATTTGGCATTAGACCAACTTAACGAAAACTACCTTTTTGATTTGCTTAAACAAAACTCCTCTGAAAGTAAAAAAGAATTTCTAAAATTTTTCAATTCCCTAAAAAATAAAATTCAAAAAACGGTTAAATCTTCCTTGCTTCATTCTCAAACTACACAAGCAATTATTGACTACCTAATAGGGTCTATTAAAACCGCCGTTAAAAACAGGTTTATAGATAAAAACCATAATTATCCTTCCAGAAGAAACCAACACATTATCATTTGGAAAAATCAAGCTATCAGATTTGATGGAAGAAAATTAATCCTTCCCAATGCAAGGAGAAAAGAACCGCTTATAGTTAAACTTAAAAAGAAACATCTTAAACTCCTTGATAAATGGCTAAATCAATTCGGTGGAGAAATTAGACAGGCGGTTTTAACCAAAAAATTCGGAAGGTTGATTGTAAATCTAATTATCAAATATCCCGACCAAAAACAAGATGTAGAGAGAAAGAAAAGGTTATTTGTGGATTTAGGAGAAATACATCCTTTTGCTTGCTACGATGAGACCAACAATCAATTCGCTCTATTTAATGGTAGATACATAAGATGTTTAAAGCACAAAAGATTTAAACTTATATCCATTAAACAAAAACTTTTAGCACATAAAAGCGTTAATCCCTCCCCTTTAGGGGAGGGTGCTATTGTTAACAGGAAGGAAGTAGGAGATACCAAAGAGTAGAAGATTCTTTAAACAACCAAATATGGAAAGTGGAACGGCAAATAGAGGATTTGGAAAACAAATATATCAAAAAGTTGTTAGATTATTGCTTAGAAAACAAAATAGGAACAGTTGTAATAGGTGATGTAAAAGGTATAAGAGAAAAAGCAAAATATAACAAAAACGCTAATAGGAAAATCCATTTAATTTGGAGATTTAGGAAGTTAATTGAAAAAATTAAAAATAAACTTTCCGCATACGGGGTTAAAGTGGTGGAAGTAAGCGAAAGGTTTTCCACCCAACTTTGTCCCGTGTGTGGACAGAAAAATAAAACAAATAACAGAAACTATAAGTGTTCTAAATGTGGATTTAAGTTTCATAGAGATTTTGTGGGCTCTTTAGGAATTGCAAGGAACTTTTTCAATTTAAAACTAAAGAGAGGTTTTATTTTTGAAAACAAACTAAAAGAGAAATTCAAATTGATAGTTTTTAGGGTAGATGTTAAAAAACACGAGGTTATAAAGAGAGAAACCTACATCGGTGGTGGCTTAGAGCCACCCCGTAGGAGGGACAGGCACGCCCTACTACCTGCTAAGGGTAGTAATAGCTCAGCCTCCTTTAACAACGCTTTTAGAGGCTGAGAAACTCCCCGCTTTAGCGGGGAGAGTGTCATCTAACATTACTTATTCCAATGCAGGGATATTTAGAAAAGGAACTGAAAAAGGTATTAAAGGAAAATTTCAACCTTGAAGGGATTAACTTTAAAGTTGAAAAGCCCCGCAAAAAGGAATTTGGGGATTTAGCTACAAACGTGGCTTTTCTTTTGTCCAAATCTTTAAAGAAACCTCCTTTGGAAATAGCAGAAAGTATAGCCTCCAAATTGAGGGAAAATCCCGACTTTGAAACCGTGGAGGTAGCAAAACCCGGATTTATCAACATAAGGTTTTCCAAAAATTTCTATTACAAGGTTTTAAAAGAAATCCTTTCCAAGGGGTTCGATTTCTACAAGGAAAACCTCGGTTTGGGAAGAAAAATTCAGGTTGAATATGTTAGTGCCAACCCCACAGGCCCTCTTCACTTGGGACACGGCCGCGGTGGTGTGGTGGGGGATGTTATCTCTAATCTGTTGGATTTTTACGGTTGGAATGTTGTAAGGGAATACTACATTAACGACGCCGGAAACCAAATTCGGATGTTGGGACTCTCTATTCTATACCGCTATTTGGAGCTAATGCTTTCAAAAGTTTACGAAGGAGCCTATAATGCTGCTTCCTACCTAATGGCCCCTCCCGGCGAAGCTACCAAGAAAGACCGGCTTTACGCAAAAATATCCGAACTATTTAGACAAATTGGGGACGAGTTTGAGCAAAACGGCTACCGCGGTGAATACATAAAAGAGCTAGCCCAAAAGGTTTATGAGCTCTACCGCGAACAAATTTTGGAACTATCTCCCCAAGAGGCTATAGCCTTCCTATCGGAATTCGGACTAAAAGAGATGTTGGAGGAAATTAAAAAGGATTTGGAAGATTTTGGGGTTAAATTCAACGTTTGGTTTTCGGAAAAAAGCCTCTACCAAACTAAGTATGTAGAAAAAACCCTCTCCTACCTTCGGGAAAAGGGTCTGCTTTATGAAAAAGATGGGGCGGTTTGGTTTAAAACCACCCAATTTGGCGATGATAAAGACCGTGTGGTTATAAAAAGAGACGGAAGTTATACCTATTTTGCTTCCGATATAGCCTACCACTACAACAAATATTTGAGAGGTTTTAACAAAGTTATTAACGTTTGGGGTGCCGACCACCACGGTTATATTCCCCGCGTTAAGGCGGCGGTCAAGGCCTTCGGCGTTTCCGAAAGCTGGCTGGACTTTGAGCTAATCCAGTTGGTAAAGCTCTTCAAAGAGGGCAAAGAGGTAAAAATGTCCAAGAGGGCCGGAAACTTCGTAACTTTGAGGGAATTGATGTCGGAGGTGGGCACCGACGCCATACGCTTTTGGTTTATTACCAAGCGAAGCGACACCCCCTTGGAGTTCGATATAGACAAAGCAAAGGCCCAAAGCTCGGAAAACCCCGTTTATTATGTCCAATACGCCCACGCCAGAATTAGCGGTATATTCCGCGAGGTTAAAAACCGTAAAGGTTTTGACCCCGAAGGGGATTTTGAATTTAATCCAGAACTCTTAAACACCGAAACGGAAATAGAGCTTATAAAACATTTGGCCGCCCTCAAAGATGAACTAATTTCCATAGCAAAGAGTAGGGAAATTCACCTGTTGCCCCAGCTGGCGGTGCAGTTGGTAAAGGAATTTCACTACTATTACAACCACTACCGTGTAATGGTCGACGATGAAGAACTCATGAAAGCCCGCTTGGCACTTCTTAAAGCTATAAGAACCGCCCTAAGGTTGCTGTTTAAATTTATCGGCATAAGTGCCCCTGAAAGAATGTGAAATAACCTTTACAGTTTCTATTGCAAAAAATTCCCATTTTTGGCTTATTAACTTTGCTTTTCCCCTTGTTGGGATTTTTAAAATTCTTTTGTGTATGCAAAAAAAGGTTACCCTTAGAAGCCTCCTTAAAAAGAAACAGCAGAAGCAAAAAATCACAATGGTTTCCACCTACGACTACCTTTCGGCCAAGCTTTGCGATGAGGTGGGCATAGACTCCATTCTGGTAGGCGATTCCCTCGGAATGGTTTTTAAAGGCGAAGAAAATACCTTAGGAGTAAGCCTGGACGAAATTATTTATCACACCAAAGCGGTCAAAAAGGGAGCAAAAAGGGCCTTTGTAATAGCCGATATGCCCTTCGGGAGCTATCAGGTATCCCTTTCGCAGGCGGTGGAAAATGTAATCCGCGTAATAAAGGAAACCAACGCCGACGCCGTAAAGTTGGAGGGTGGTAAAGAAATCTTACCTTTGGTGGAAAAGTTGGCCGAAATTGGGGTTGCGGTTGTGGGCCACTTGGGCTTTACGCCCCAAAAAATCCAAATCTTCGGCGGGGCTAAAGTAGTTGGCCGCCGCGAAGAGGAGAAAAAACGCCTTTTGGAAGAAGCCCAAGGACTTGAGCGGGCGGGGGCTGTTATGCTCGTGCTGGAGGCAACCCCCGCCGATATAGCCAAAGAGATAACCGAAACATTATCCATTCCTGTAATAGGAATAGGAGCGGGCCCCCATACCGACGGGCAGGTTTTGGTTTTCCACGATCTGGTAGGTTTGGTAGAAGATATAAAACCCAAATTTGTTAAGAGATATTTGAACGCAAGCAAACTTTTTAAAGAGGCCTTATCCCAATATAAAAAAGAGGTCGAAAAAGGTATATTCCCATCGGAGGAAAACATATATGAATGAAGCAATGAATGAAAAAATTCTTCAATTTTTGGTTCGTTTGGGAATTTTGACCGCAGAGGTGGCAAACCAGGTTAAAGCAGAGTTAAAACCCCAAACGGACGTTATTGAATATTTAACTTCCAAAGGTCTTTTGGACGAAAAAAAATTTCTCCACCTTTTGGAAACCCATTTTGGAATAAAAACCCTAGAAAGTGTAGAGAAAAAAGACCTCGATGAGGAGCTTCTAAAGAAAGTTCCTTTGGAGGTTTTAAAAAAATACAAAGTTCTACCTCTGAAGGTGGAAAATGGAGTTCTCCATGTTTTGACGTTTAACCCTTTTAATACCGAAGCTATTACCACCTTAAAATTTATTTTGAAAGCCCAAAGGGCTATTCCGGTTGCTGTCCCAGTTTCGGTAATAAACCAAATTTTGGGTTCTTTGGAAGAGGAATCCGAAAGCGTTGTTGACGAAATTCTATCCGAATTCGGCGAGGAGGAAATTGAAGCCGAAGCTCTCGAAGAAGAAGTTGACTGGAACTCCGTTGTAAGGGCGGCCGAGGAAGAGGCTCCCATAATCAAATTGGTTAACGCTATTCTTGCCGAGGGTGTTAAAAGGGGAGCTTCGGATATCCATATAGAACCCCAGGAAAAGGAGGTTTTAGTTCGCTACAGAATTGACGGTATTTTAAGGATTTTCCAAAGGCTACCCAAAAGGTTGAAAGACCCTATTGCGGCCCGTATCAAGATAATGGCCAACCTCGATATTTCGGAAAGGCGTAAACCCCAAGACGGTAGGATAAGGATTATTCTTCAAGGAAGAAAAATAGACTTCAGGGTATCCACCTTGCCCACCATTTACGGCGAAAAAATAGTTTTACGTATCCAAGAGGCGGAGAAATATTTACGCTTTCGCTTGGAAGATTTGGGTTTCGAAGCGGACAATCTATTTTTATTCCGCCACCACATATGGCAACCCTGGGGTATGGTATTGGTAACCGGTCCCACAGGTTCGGGTAAAACAACTACCCTTTACACCGCCCTTCAAGAGAGAAACACCCCCGAAGTAAACATCATGACCGCTGAAGACCCGGTCGAGGTGGCCATACCCGGTATAAACCAAGTTCAAATAAACGAGAAGGTTGGTCTAACCTTTGCCGCGGCCCTGAAGGCCTTCCTAAGGCAAGACCCCGATATTATCCTGGTGGGTGAGATTAGGGATATCGAAACGGGCGAAATCGCCATTAAGGCGGCCCTAACCGGTCACTTGGTATTTTCCACCCTCCACACCAACGACGCACCTTCCACCATAACAAGGTTGGTCGATATGGGTATAGAACCCTTCTTGGTGGGAACCTCTTTAAACCTTGTTGTGGCCCAGCGTTTGATAAGGAAACTTTGCCCAAAATGCAAAATACCCGCAAAGGAAAAGTATCCTCCCGAGTTCTACCGAGACTTGGAAAAAAAGGTAAAAAATTCCATAAAAAGGGTTATTGAAAATCTTCAAACCCGTTTGGCCAAAGAAAAAGACCCCGAGAAGAAGAAAAAAATTGTCGAAGCCTTGGGGGAATACCAGAAGCTCCTAAACGGCGGATTGGAAATTTATACCGAAAACCCCAAAGGATGCGACCACTGCAACAACACCGGCTATAAAGGCCGTTTGGCCGTCCACGAGCTTCTGGAAATGAACGAGGATATAAAAAACCTCGTTCTAAAGGGAGCCAATGCCCAAGAAATAAAATTGGAAGCTATAAACCACGGTATGCGAACCCTCTACGAAGACGGTTTGGTAAAAATAGGAAAAGGTTTAACCTCCATAGAAGAGGTTAAGAGGGTTCTTATTGCGGATTAACTTTTTTATACCCTTCACAAGGTTTCCCTCTTTCTTAAAACCTTTAGAGGGAAAAATTAATCCAAAGTTTCCACCGAACGGAGAAATTTGCAGTATTCCTCCGAAAGAATACCCAATTCACAAGCCTCTAAAAGGTTTTTTTTATAGTCCTCTGTAGGTTTTAGATTGTTGTTAACCCTGCGGGGATTGGCTATGTAGGTGTAGGCTTTGACTTTCCTACCGTCGTCGGTTTCAACTTCCACTATTACACGGTTATAGTGGTTTTCGGGGTCGTTTTCTCCATAGAAACCTTCGTAATAGTCCAATTTGGCTATGCCCTCTTCGGGATACCTTAGTTCGTATAAAACTCCTTCAACAATGCAACCTTCGCAGGGTTCTATATTTGCATAACCCTCGTTGGGGTTTCCACGGTAGGCCTGTTTATTAAACACCAGCTTGTAGTCTTTTAACACCGCCCTTTGACAGCTTTTGAATTTAACCCCCCTCTTTTTCATCCTTTGGGGGTTCATGTTGGAACCAAAGGCAAAGTAGTATTTCAACATTTTTCTTAACCTCCAAAAGGTTTTTATAAAAGAAAACGATTAAAGGATTATCTTTTGACAAGTTTTGACACCTAAGGAAGGTAAATTTTTCCTTTTTCCACCTTAAGGCGACGGTCGAAAAATGTAGCTGTCTGCGGTCGGTGGGAAACAAAGAAAATATTGGCCTCGGGGTAGGTGGAAAGGATATTTTTGATAACCTCCCGTTCGGTTTCGGGGTCGAGGGCCGATGTTGCCTCGTCAAGAAAGATTATTTGGGGATGCTTTAAAAATAACCGTGCAAGGGCAATTCTTTGCTGTTGTCCCCCCGAGAGGTTAACACCCCCGCCCCCTACAATGGTATTCAAACCTTTTTCCCAGTTAAGGACAAAATCGGCCTTTGCCAACAATAGGGCTTTTAAAAGCTCCTTTTCTCCCGCCCGAGGGTTGGCTATTAAGAGGTTGTTCCTTACCGTGTCGTTAAACAAAACCACCTTTTGGGATTGGTAATAGGTTTTCCCCCTAAAGGTGGAAAGATTTAATTCCCTTAATTCGGTTTCATCATAGAGGACTTTCCCGCGGTAGTTTGTATAAATTGAAGAAAGCACCTTAAGGAGCGTAGACTTTCCTCCTCCCGAAGGACCGTAAATAAAAACCTTCTCCCCTTTGGGAAAGGAAATATTTATATCTTCCAAAAGGGTTTTTCCATTTACTTCCAAAGATAGTTTTTCCACCTTTATGGAATTTTTTAAACCTTTAAAGGGTTTGCCCCTTTCTTTTTCCGAAGGAAGGGCTAAAAATTCCTCAATTCGCTCCAATATAGGTTCGAGGGCTTTTAAAGAGACGGCCGCCCTTTGGAGCTGTTGGAGGGAGTTATAGAGCAAAAAAAGAGTTCCCAAAAAGGAAATAAAGGTTCCCGCCGTAAGGTCTCCCTCTATAACCCTCCAACCGCCGTAGAGTAAAACGGCGGAAACGAAAAGATAACCCAATATTTCTATTACCGAAAGGTAGCCCGCCGAATATACAACCGTTTTGAATTCCACCTTAAACAACTTTCTCAAACGGTTCAAAAAGAGCCGCAAAAGGTAAAAGCGGGAGAGAAATTTCAGATTTTCAAAGGCTTGGGAAACATTGTCGACAAAGTTTAAAAAGTCGGCCAAAGTTTCCTGGTAAAGCTTGGAATATTTTTTTCTCTTCCTACCGAAGTAGGAAAAACTTTTTGCCAGCAGGGGGGATATTAATAAAAACAACAGAAATAGTTTCCAATCAAAATAGAGTAAAACCCCCGTTAGGAGGAGAACTGTAAAAAATTCCCTCGCCAGTTTAACGCCGAAACCTTCCAAGTAATCCTTTAGAGCTTTAAGGTCGTTGGTAAGGCGGCTAACCCACTCCCCCGAAGGCCGAGAAAGGAAAACCTCCGTCGGTAGGTTTAGGAATTTTTCAAAAACCTTCCTACGGAGGTCGTTAACCACCCGAACAACGGTGTATTTATAAAGAAGTTCCCCCAATAGGAAACCCACTTGTTTTAAAACCCCTAAAAGGATTACCGAGAAAACAACAACCCAAAGGAGGGAGGAATTTTTTTCAACCAGAACCTTATCTATCAGGTTCTTAACCACAAAGCTAAGACCCGAATAGGAAATTCCTTCCAGTAAGCTACCCAAAAGGGCCAAGAGCAATATCCAACGGTAAGGATAAAAATAATCTTTTAACCTTTGAAGGGTTTGAAACATTGAAAGAAAAAAGATTAAAGAAACCTCTTGAGGAGTTTTAAGAATTTCTCGTAAACCTCCCCGGGGTGTTCCAAAGTTATGGTCAACCTCAGTCGGGCCTTTTCCTTTTCCACCGTCGGATATCTAATAGCCTGAACAAAAAAGCCTTCCTCCAAAAGTCGGTCTCTCAATTTAATGGCCCTTTCTTCGGAGTAAACCATTAAGGGAACTATGGGGGTTATATCTTCGGTTAAACCTAAATCCACCCCTAGGTTTCTTAGTTCAGTTTTAATCCAACGGGAAAGTTTTTGTAATCGTTCCATTAGGGTGGGATTTTCCTTAATTAACCTAAGGGAGGTTTGGGCGGCGGCCAAAGCGGGCGGTGGCAGGGAGGTGGAAAAGATAATCGGACGGGCTTTGTTCACCAAATATTCAATAACCACCTTGGAGGCACATATATAGGCTCCATAACTTCCCAAGGCTTTGGAAAATGTTCCCACCTCCACTATAGGGCTTTCCCAATCTATACCCGCATAGTGGAGGGAAGATAAACCAATAGTTCCCGTAGCGTGGGCATCGTCGATAACTAAAAAACAGTTAAAGGTTTTGGCCAATTTAACCAATTCCTTCAGTGGGGCTATATCTCCATCCATACTAAAAACGGAGTCGCTGACAATAACACATCTACGGTAGGTATTTCTATAGGTTTCCAAAAGTTGTTTCAAGGTTTTAGTGTCCCTGTGGGGGTAAACAACTTTTTTAGCCTTGGAAAGCCTAACACCGTCTATGATTGATGCGTGATTTAGTTGGTCGGAAAAAACTATGTCCTCTTTATTTAAAAGGGCGGTAAGAATAGCTAAATTCGCCAAAAAACCGCTTCCCACCGTGATGCAGGCGGGTATGCCCTTTACCTCTTGAAGGGTTTGCTCGGTTTGTTGGTGCAAGGGCGTGTAGCCGCTAACAAGCTGGGAAGCCCCGCCGGAGGTTGAAAAGAGGTCTATAGCCCTTTTGGCACTCTCTTTAACCTTCGGATGGTTAGAAAGGTTTAAATAATTGTTGGAACATAAAACGGTAAGGCCTTTAACAATTTTCCTTTCTCGGTAAAGATTTAATTCCTTCAACTGTTGGAGTTCTTTTTTTAGCTCTTCCTCCAAAGGGTGCATAGAGAAAAAACTTTCCCCCTAAGGTTCCTTTTTTGCTATCTTGAAATTTTTCTCTTTGACGTCTTTTTTTTTGACATTAATTAAAGTTTACATTCCTTAAACCGGACATTGACACAATTATTTTTCTACCTTTAATGTCCAGTTTATGAAAATCCCCCGAGTTGAAGTATAATCTCGCTTGCATCCGTTGACATTTAAATATGACTTTTACTCTAAATTAGAATTTTTATTGCTATTTAATACAAAACTACACTTGAAAATTTCTTGACATTCCATTCGAAAATTCCCAAAGAGGTAGTAAATGATATTTGCTCTTTTAAGGTTGATGATTAAAGTAGGGCAATTTTTAATTTAGTCGTTTTATATCGTAGTCCTATTTTAAATTTCCTATCCATGGAAGGTAAGAAAAAGCTAACCTTGTGGGAGGTCGTAGCCTTTGCCGTGGGAACGATGATAGGGGCGGGGATTTTCTCCGTCCTCGGTGTTGGAGCCCAAATTTGCGGTAGGAACCTGCCTTTGGCTTTCCTTATTGCGGGGTTTATAGCTTTCTTTGTGGCCTACTCCTACGCCTATTTGGGAAGGGTATTTATCTCCAACGCCGGCCCGATAGAGTTTATCCTTCAGGCCTTCGGAAACCGTTTTTGGATAGGGGTTTTGGCCTTTTTATATTGGCTATCCTTTGTTATATCTATCTCGCTGTTTGCCAAAGCTTTCGCCTACTACGGTTTGGCTCTCTTTCACGTAAAAGCAACGCCGCTGTTGGTTGGAATAATAGAGGCTTTAGTTATAGCTTTTTTCACAGTTCTAAACTTCTTCGGTGCCAAAGCGGTGGGAAGGGTGGAGTTTTATATAGTCCTTATAAAGGTTTCTATTCTTCTAACCTTTGTAGTCTTAGGTATATGGACTATCCACCCCGAGTGGCTTAAACCAAATTTAACCCCCCAAGGATTAAGGGATACCTTTTATGCGGCTTCAATCTTGTTCCTAACCTATATGGGTTTCGGTATAGTGACCAACGCCTCCGAAGATATGGAAAACCCCAAAAGGGACGTTCCGAGGGCGATATTTCTAAGCCTTTTGATAGTTATGTTTATTTATGTTGGCGTCGCCGTAGTAGCCATAGGAAACCTTCCTTTGAACGAATTGCTCAAGGCCAAAGAATACGCCTTAGCCGAGGCGGCAAAGCCCTTCTTAGGACAGTTGGGTTTCGTTTTGGTTTCTATAGGGGCGTTAATCTCCACCGCTTCCGCCATTAATGCAACCCTCTACGGCGGTGCAAATGTTGCCTATGTTTTCGCAAAAAAGGGAGAATTGCCCGAAATCTTTGAACGCAAAGTTTGGTTCGGAGAACCCGAGGGGCTATATATAACAGCAATTTTAGCGTTACTATTTGCGTTATTTTTTAACCTCGAAGGTGTCGCCTCTTTAATAAGTTTTGCTTTCTTGGTTATTTACCAGTTTGTGCTTTTGGCCCACTACCGTTTGGCCGAAGTCGTGGGTGGCTACCGTTGGGTTACCGTTGTGGGCTTGTTGCTGGTTACCTTCGTTATGATAACCCTCCTAATCTACCAGTGGAAAACCAACCGCGAAGCTTTCTATACAATGTTCGGAATATTGATTGCGGTAACATTATGGGAATACATCTATCACAAAATCACAAAGAGAACTTTTAAAACCCGTAGTTAATAATTCCTTCTTTTGCCTTTAAATTAGAAACTTTTGGGAGGAGTTAAAAATGTTAAGGGCCCTTTGGACGGCGGCTACAGGTATGACCGCCGAGCAGGAAAACATCGACATTATTGCCCACAATATGGCCAACGTTAACACCACCGCCTACAAAAAAATGAGGCCAACCTTTCACGATTTGATTTATCAAACGATAGTCCAGCCGGGAGCACCGACTTCGGACACCACCCAGAACCCTACAGGTTTACAAATTGGTTTGGGAACTGCCATAACGGGAACTTACGGAATTTTTACCCAAGGGAACCTTATAAAAACCGACCGCCAGCTTGATGTGGCCATAGAGGGGGACGGGTTTTTTAAGGTAATCCTTCCCGACGGAACCGAGGCCTACACCCGCGACGGAAACTTTAGGTTGGACAAAGACGGCCGTATCGTTACAGCCGACGGATATCCCCTATCGCCCCAAATAGTTGTTCCGCCCAACGCGGTGCAAATTTCCATAGGGAAAACCGGTAGGGTGGTCGCTATTTTGCAGGATAACACCACCGTTGATTTGGGCCAAATAACCCTAACCAAATTTATAAACCCTGCGGGACTGAAAAGAATAGGGGACAACCTTTATTTGTGGTCGGACGCCGCGGGCAACCCCATAGAGGGCAACCCCGGAACCGAAGGTTTGGGTATTTTAAGACAGGGCTATTTGGAAGCCTCCAACGTCGATATAGTGGAAGAGATGGTAAACTTAATAACCGCCCAGCGTGCCTATGAATTCAATTCCAAAGCTATTAAAGCCGGCGATGCAATGCTTCAAACGGCCGCTAACCTACGTCCTTAATACATTGAACAAAATCCCCGTTTGGTTTTTTGTTTTAGCCCTACCTCTTTTAGGTTTTTGCTACACCATCGACAAAGAAAGGCTTTTAAAAATCGCCCAAAACCTTGTAAAGGAAAGATACGGAAATACCTACAAGGTGGAAGATTTAATCTACTTCTCTCCTAAAGTGGAACTTCCCGATAAACCGATTACCTTTGAAGTTGAAAAAGTAGGAACAACCCTTTATTTAGAAGTAATAGATTTAACCGACGGAAGGAAAATATCCCAAATCCCCCTAAAGGTTGGTTATGTTAAAACGGTCGTGGTTCCCGTAAGAACCATAGAGGCGGGGCAGGTTTTAACCAAAGAAGACCTTAAAAAGGTTAAAAAGGTTTTTCCCTATCCACCCAAAGGTTTCATAACCGACATAGATTTCGCCGTGGGAAAGATAGCTAAAGTTACCCTAAAAGAGGGTCAACCTATAAGGAAATACCAGTTGGAAGATAGATATTCAATATTTCCCGGCCAAGAGGTAAAAATAATTTTCCGAAAACCATTTTTGGAAATTCAAACCCAAGGTGTAGCCCTCGATAGGGGAAAGGTAGGTTCCCAAATAAGGGTTCGCTACAGAAATAAAATCTTTTTGGGGAGAGTAAAAAATGAGAATACCGTTGTGGTTGAGCTTCCTTAGTGTTGTTTTTTTGTCTTCCTGCACCTATTATTCCCAAAATTACCCGCCCAAGGATAAGGACGCCATAAAAGATTACGAAAAAACCGTTACCACCCCCAACCCTTACAAACCTCAACAACCCCAATATGCGGGGGCTAACGCCCTTTATACCGGCGATTTCAACCTCTTTAGCGACGTAAAGGCCCACAAGCGGGGGGATATTGTTTATGTAATTGTTTATGAAAGTATAGATGCAATTCAAAAGTTGGCTACCCAAACGGGAAAACAGACCCAAATAAACAACGCTGTTAGCTCTTTCTTTGGAATACCTCAAAGCACTTTAAATAAACTTTCCGTAGGTTGGAAATATCAAGACCAATCCAAATATGCCGGCTCTACCCAGCAGTCGGGAATGTTAACCACCAAGTTGGCCGCCTATGTTAAAAAGGTTTACCCCAACGGGGATATGCTTATAGAGGCTACCCGTTATATTTACATGAACGAAATGGGCCACAAAATAATTTTGAGGGGTATTATTCGACCCCAAGATATAGGCCCCGACAACACTATAGAGTCCTATAAAATAGCCAACCTTGAAATTATCTATAACGGAAAAGGTTATGCGGTTGACGCCTCCTCGCCCGGTTGGTTTACCAGATTTTTGGCCGCCATTTGGCCTTTTTAAAAAGCTTTACCTTATTTTTTTTAAAAAAGACCTTTTGGCGGAATAAAAAGAAAAAAGAAACTTTTAAAGGATATATTTGGAAAGCTCCACATCTTCCACAAACTTTTCCAATTTAGCCCTAACAAATTTGGAATCGATAATAATTGTCTGACCCTTTAGGTCGGGTGCTTCAAAAAGAATATCCTCAAGAAGTTTTTCCATCACTGTGTGCAAACGCCGAGCCCCGATATTTTCGGTTTTTTCATTGAGAATTTCCGCTATTTGGGCTATCTCTTCTATACCGTCCTCGGTGAAGTCCAAATATACCCCTTCTGTTTTGAGGAGCTCTTTATATTGTTTGGTTAAAGCATTTTTGGGTTCGGTTAATATTCGGACAAACTCTTTTTTGGTTAAGGGTTTTAGTTCCACCCTAATGGGGAACCTTCCTTGTAGTTCGGGAATAAGGTCGGAAGGTTTGGCTAAGTGAAAGGCTCCGGCGGCTATGAAAAGAATATGGTCAGTTTTAACCGGGCCGTATTTGGTGGATACGGTTGTTCCTTCTACCAAGGGTAATAAATCCCTTTGAACACCTTCGCGGGAAACGCCGGGGCCGTGGCCGGGGGTTTTTATCGCTATTTTGTCTATTTCATCTATAAAGATAATCCCAAAATTTTCCGCCCTATAAATTGCCTCGGCGGCCACCTCGTCGGGGTCTAAAAGTTTTTGGGCCTCCTCTTGGGTTAGTATTTCCAAAGCCTCTTTTACCTTTACCTTTCTTCTTTTTCTGGAGCCGGGAATTAGGCCTTTTAGGATTTCACTCAGTTGGTTTTGGAAATCTTCCATGCCCGGAGGGGCCATAACCATTGGGCCGGCGGGTGCTTTTGCCGTTATTTCTATCTCTACAATTTCATCGTCCAACTCCCCTTTTCTCAGTTTTTCAAGAAGCTCCCTGCGTTTGTATTCGGGAATTTTTTGCTCTTGCGGTTGCTGATTTTGTCCCCCTCCGAAGGGAAAAGGAAAGGGAAAACCTGCAAAAGGAGAACCGGACGCCTCCCCGTATTGTTGGCGGAGTATGTAATCGACCAAACGCTCTTCGGCATATTTGCGTGCTTTGTCCTTTACCAGTTGGGTCATCTCCTGCTGAACCATTCGGTAGGCCTCTTCAACCAAATCCCTAACCATACTTTCAACATCGCGGCCCACATAACCCACCTCGGTGTATTTGGTAGCCTCAACCTTTACAAAGGGGGCTTTTATAAGTTGGGCCAACCTTCGCGCTATCTCGGTTTTTCCGCTGCCGGTGGGCCCTATCATCATTATGTTTTTTGGAGCCACCTCGTTTTTTAAATCTTCGGGAAGCTTTTGTCTTCTCCAACGGTTTCTTAGGGCTATGGCAACCGCCCTTTTAGCCTCCTCCTGACCGATGATGAACTTATCCAGCTCTTGGACGACCCTTTTGGGGGTTAAAGTTTCCAAATATTTTTCCAACTGACTAAGGCGTTGTTCTCTCATTTAAACCAACTTTATTAATTGTAGAAGTTTCCTTTTGCAGGGACGGGTAAAGGGGGAACCAAAAATAATTCCTGCTGTAAACCCAAAAGAGGATTATTTTGGACTATTGCTTTAGTTTTTAGCCGCAACAATGGGGGTACGTTTATAGAAAGAAAACCTTTAAAAGTTTCCATTTACCCCTTTCCTCTAAGCGGAATTTTTAATAGCAACGAGCAAAGCCATTGAAGTTTATACAAAACCTAGAGAGTTGCTAAAATAATTAACCCCCCGTTATGGGAAAAATTATTTTTGTAACGGGGGGTGTGCTCTCTTCCATAGGAAAAGGCGTAACCTCGGCCTCCATAGCCTCCATTCTCGAATCGATGGGTTATAAGATAACCATTCAAAAATTTGACCCCTACCTTAACGTTGACCCCGGCACAATGTCCCCTTACCAGCACGGGGAAGTTTACGTTACCGAAGATGGGGCGGAAACCGACCTCGATTTAGGCCACTACGAAAGGTTTACCAATGTAGTTTTAACCCGCGATAACAACGTTACGGCGGGAAGAATTTACTTCGACATTATTAAAAAAGAGAGGAAAGGTGAATATTTGGGGGCCACCGTTCAGGTAATACCCCACGTAACCAACGAAATAAAGAATTGGATAAAAAAAGTAGCCAAAGGTGTTGATGTGGCCATAGTAGAAATCGGCGGAACGGTGGGCGACATCGAAGGATTGCCCTTCCTCGAGGCCGTTAGACAGTTGGCCATGGAAATAGGTAAACCCAACTACGCCTTTGTTCATGTAACCTATGTGCCCTACGTAAAGGCGGCGGGAGAGCTTAAAACCAAACCAACCCAACATTCGGTTAAAGAGCTTAGGGCTATAGGAATACAGCCCGACGTTATAGTTGCCCGTTCGGAATTTGAAATTCCCGAAAATATAAAAAACAAAATAGCCCTCTTTACCAACGTAAACCCCAACGCCGTTATATCGGCCCCCGACTTGGAATATATCTACGAAGTCCCCCTAAAATTTAAAGAACAAGGTCTGGACAAACTGATAACCCAAATCCTTAATTTGGAATACAAAGAACCGGACCTTTCCAAGTGGGAAAATATCGTTAAAACCCTCCGCGAGGCTAAAGAGGAAGTAGAAATAGCCATCGTAGGTAAATACATAGAATTGAAAGATGCCTATAAAAGCTTAATAGAAGCTCTAACCCACGGTGGTATAGCCAACCGCGTTAAGGTAAAACTCCGTTGGATAAACGCCGAAGACTTCCAACTAAAGGATTTAGAGGGCGTAGATGGCATTTTGGTGCCCGGCGGTTTCGGCGAAAGGGGCGTTGAGGGAAAAATAAAAGCCCTCCAATACGGGCGGGAAAACAACATACCAACCTTCGGTATATGCCTCGGAATGCAAATGATGGCGGTAGAATTTGCCCGAAATGTCTTAGGTCTAAAGGACGCCCACTCGACCGAGTTCGAACCCGACACCTCCCACCCGGTAATAGATATCCTTCCCGAACAAAAGAACATAGACCAACTGGGCGGAACGATGCGTTTGGGAGCCTACCCCTGCATTATTTTGGAAGGAACCAAAGCCTTCGATATCTATAAGAAAAAAGAGATTTACGAACGCCACCGCCACCGCTACGAATTTAACCCCGCCTATAGGGAGATGTTCGAAAACGCCGGCATGATAGTATCGGGACAATCCCCCGACGGTAGGCTGGCGGAAATTATAGAGCTTAAAAACCACCGTTGGTATATAGGTTGTCAGTTCCACCCCGAGTTCAAATCCAAACCCTTCCAACCCAACCCGATATTTGTAGATTTCATTTCCGAAGCTTTGAAATACAAAGAAGAAAAAGAAAACCATTGAAGGTTTTTCGGTTTTCTACATTTTCCTTTCCATGGGCAAAAATAGCCCCTTCCAACTAAAGGCTTCTATAAAACCGGCAGGAGACCAACCCAAGGCAATAAAAAAACTTTTAACCAACTTAAGGAAGGGAGTAAAAGAGCAAATCCTTTTAGGGGCAACGGGAACGGGAAAAAGTTTTACCCTCGCAAATGTAATAGCCAAATATGGAAAACCGACCCTAATTATGGTTCACAATAAAATTTTGGCCGCCCAGCTTTACAGGGAATTTAAAGAGTTTTTTCCCGATAACGCTGTGGAATTTTTTGTTTCCTACTACGACTATTACCGCCCCGAGGCCTATATACCGGAAAAAGATTTGTATATAGAAAAGGACGCCAGCATTAACGATATATTGGAAAAATACCGCCACAGTGCCACCCGCAGCGTCCTAGAACGCAGGGACACTATAGTTATAGCCTCTGTTTCGGCTATTTACGGTTTGGGAGCGCCCGAAAACTATATAAAACTTCGCCTGCAGTTATATAAAGGAATGCAAATTTCCTACAACCAGCTTTTAAAACGGTTGGTAGAAATGGGCTATCAACGAAACGACTATGCCCTGCGGCGGGCAACCTTTAGCGTTAAAGGGGACACCATAGAGATAATTCCTTCCCACACCGACGAGGAAATCATCCGAATAGAGTTTTGGGATGACGAAATAGACCGTATTCAACGCCTCCACCTGTTAAACAGGGACATAATAGAGGATGACATAGAGCATTTGGTAATATGGCCGGCCACCCACTATTTGGCTCCCCGTCCCACAATGGAAGTTGCCCTTAAAGAAATAGAAAAAGACCTAATCGAACGGGTGGCATGGTTCAAAAAACAGGGAAAAGAAATAGAAGCCCAACGTCTCTTTCAAAGAACTTCCCACGATATAGAAATGATTAAGGAAACAGGCACCTGTAAAGGTATAGAAAACTATTCCCGATACTTTGAAGGTAGAGAGCCGGGAGAGCCACCTTTTACCCTGTTGGATTACTTCCCCGACGATTTTCTTTTAATAATCGACGAAAGCCACCAAACCCTTCCCCAAATAAGGGCTATGTATGAGGGAGACTTAAGCAGGAAATTAAAGTTGGTCGAGTACGGTTGGCGTTTGCCTTCGGCTTTAGATAACCGTCCTCTAAAATTCGAGGAATTTCTACAGAAACTTAATCAGGTTATCTACGTTTCCGCCACCCCCGGCGATTGGGAATTGGAAAGAGTTTGCAAGCAGGGTTTATAAGGAAACTGTTACTATGTCACTATTATAGGTGCAATGGAAGCTAAAAATCCCGAACTCTTTTCCAACGAACTGCGGCAGGCTCTTAGGGAAGCTAGGGTTTTAATTGTAGGGGTCGGCGGTTTGGGAAGCTTTGTAGCCACCGAAATGGCCTATTTAGGGTTTGGACACCTTATATTGGTCGATAAAGATACAGTTTCGCCCTCTAACCTCAATAGGCAAATTTTGTATACACCCGCCGACATTGGAAAAAGTAAAGTTTTGGTAGCCGCCAAAAGGCTAAGGGAGATAAACCCCGAAATCAAAGTGGAGGCTATCGACAGCCGACTAACCCACACCAACGGGACTTATATAGTCCGAAGGGCGGATATTATTGTAGATTGCTCCGATAATTTCGCCACCAAAAAATTGTTAAACCGTTTGGCCATATATCACGGCAAACCTCTCATTACCGCCGGCGTGGGAACTTGGGAAGGTTGGGTGGCCACCTTCCCCTTCTATTTGGAGGAACTATCGCAAATTCCCTGCTTGGAATGTCTTTTTCCCTTGGACGACAAAAGTTCCCATTTAGATTTGGAAAAAATATCCGGCACCGCTTTGGTTTCCACCGTTGCCACCGTTGCCTCCGTTCAAGTTAACGAAACAATAAAACTGTTGACCGAAGACCCCGACAATTTGGAGGGTAAAACCCTTTTAATCGATATGAAAACCTACCAATGCACCCCTATAAAAATTAAAAAGAACCCCCAATGTAAGGTTTGTAATATTTCAACCAACCAAGGAAAAACTCAAAAATAAAAGCTTACCACCGTTAGGTTTGTTCTTTTTTCCTCCGCTTATAGTATCTTGTGAATGAACCGCAAAAGAGTTTTTTTTAAAAAGTTATTCAAAGGTGGTTCTCTTTTATTAATAGCCCCCTTAGGGTTGGTTCTATTTTCCTGCCAAAATTCTCAAGAACCTAAATATCAAACTTCCCAAAAGTTGGAAAAAATAAACCAAACCCAACCCTTAGGAGAAAAAGAAAAGGAAAAACTCCTCTCTTTGGTAAAAGCCATATTGCCCCAAAGTTGGGAAATATTGGACATATACAAAGTCCCTTCGGAGGAAAAATTTTTAAAAAAATACCTGTTAAAGGTTTATTCCCAATACGAACACGCTATTTTGTATAGGTTTCTATGGTTAACCGACGACGGTAAACTGCTCTTTCCCACCGCCTACGGTGTGGAGGGTAATAAGGTTTCCCTAATACTCCCCGCAAAGGAAAAGGAATATCCCTTAGAAAACCTCCGTTGGGTCTTGGATATAGAGCGAATAGCAATAATGGGCAATTTACCTATAACCCTTACCGAGGGAAAAAATATAGTTTACCTTGTATGGAACCCTTACTGTAAGGTTTGTTTCCAAAGGTGGAAAGAAATTATCCAAACCGCGCGGGAAAATAATATTTCCATAAAACTTATTCCCTACCACAATATTTATTACCCTCTGGACAACCTTTACATGATTATCTACCTCCTTTGGAAAGCCCAAAACGAAGGACTTTATGCGGTTCTGGACAAATATTATTCTTCCGCCAAAAGTTTCGAAGAGTTTATAAAAAAGCTTAAGGAGGATACCTTTGCTTCTTTCTCCCAAATTCCCAAAGATACCTACAACGCTTTGGGGTATTCCATTCAACAAATAAATAAAATCCTTTCGCAGGCAAAAATATTCGTAGTCCCCACAACGGTTAAGGTTGTTCATACCAATCCCACCGTAGGTTTGGCCGAAGGATACGTCTATGTGGGGCTTATTAAGCTCAAATGAAAAACCTTAAAGGGGGTATATAAATGGAAAACACCAAAGTTAAGGTGGGTATTTTTGTTACCTTTTCCTTTTTAGCCTTTGCCACGGTGGTTTTATTTTTCGGAGAACTTCCCTTTTTGAAGGGTAAAACAAAAATTTATTACGCCTACTTTACCAATGTAGCGGGCCTATCCAAGGGGGCCGACGTTCGGGTGGCGGGGGTAAAGGCGGGAAAGGTGGAAGATATCCTCTTTGAAAGAAATAAAATTAAGGTGGTTCTTTCGGTAGCCTCCAACGTTCCAATTTACAAAGATGCGGATGCAAAAATAGAAAGCTTGGGATTGTTGGGCGACAAATATGTGGAAATTGAGCCGGGCCACCCCGACAAGGGGCTACTACCCCCCAACTCGGTTATAGCAAAGACTGTCCCGCCGGCCGACATCTCCACCCTGATAGCAAAACTCAACAAAACAACGGAGAACATTAACAAACTAACAAAACTTGTTTATTTAACTTTGGAGGAAAACCGTGCCCAACTAAGGTTGTTAATAGCCAACCTATCGCAGTTATCGGCCAATTTAAACCAACTGTTGGAGGAAAACAAAACCAACATAAACCAAACCTTGGCCTCTATAAGAGAGATAACCGCACAGTTGGAAAAAACTTTACCCCAACTTTCAAAGGAATATGAAATGTTGGCTAAAAACCTCAACGGGTTGATAAAAGATACCCGACCCCAAATTAAGGAGACCCTTGAAAATATAGCCGCCCTAAGTAGGACTTTAAATGAGGAATTACCCAAGTTGGTAAGAAGTATTCAGGAGGCATCCGATACCATAGCCGATTCAAAAACCGAGTTAAAGACCACGCTCAAAAACCTTGCCAAAATAACCGAAAAAATAGAAAGGGGGGAGGGAACGCTAGGAAAACTTATCAACGACCAACGGCTCTATAGGGAGCTTACAAAATCGGTTAAAACTTTGGGTAAAGCTGCATCGGTATTGGCCAAAACCGACCTCCACATAGAGGCGTGGGCCCAATACGAAGGAACCGGCGACAGCAAGGCGGGCGTAAATATAATGCTTCAACCCGACAGCCACAAATACTATTTATTGGGAATAGTGGGCGACAGCGCCGGTAAGGTGACCAAAAAAGTTATTTACGAAAACGGTCAGCCCGTGGAAATAACCGAAAAAGAATATAAACCCGAAATAAACCTCCAATATGCCCGTATTTTTGCCGACCGCTGGCTGCATCCCGGCTCCTCTATTGTCCTAAGGGTGGGTATAAAAGAGAGCACCGGCGGGGTAGGTTTGGATTATGTTTACAACGATAGGTTAATGTTTACCTCCGACATTTGGGATTTTGGAAGGGAAGACCACCCCGGGGAAAGTTTAAAACCCAACACCGAAGTAGGCTTCAAATATATGCTTTTCAGCTCCTTCTTTGTTAAAGCGGGCGGATACGACCTTTTAAATCCCCAATACCGCACAATTTATATTGGCGGCGGAATGTCCTTTACCGACAACGATTTAAAATACCTTTTGGGCGGTATGAGTTTGTCTTCTTTCTAGCTTTACTTTCCTTCCCTTCAAAGGACTTTTTAATTTCTCAAAATCTAAAAGGTTATAAAGCCTTCAAATCCGTTTAAAGGAAAAAATCACTTACGAAACCTTTAAAAGGTCGGCTTATAAACTATCATAAAATCAGCAAACCTACTTTAAAACAGCTCTAGGGAGGTTCAAAAGGTGAAAAGGGAACTGGCTTTTTTTGAAGGGAAAATAGTTCCTATAGAAGAAGCAAAAATAAGTATAAAAACTAACTCCTTCCATTACGGGACGGCCGTTTTCGAAGGAATTCGTGCCTACTGGAACGATGAGGAACAACAGCTTTATATACTCGCCGGTAAAGAGCACTACGAAAGGCTACTAAAAAACGCCCGCGCTATGTTTATGGATTTGCCCTACAGTGCCGAGGATTTGGTGGAAATTACCGCCCGCCTACTTAGAGAAAGCGAAGTAAAAGAGGACATTTATATACGTCCAATTGTTTACTTTAAAGACCTAAAGCTGACCCCCAAACTTATAGGCTATCAGCCCGAAATAGCTATATATCTCTATCCTTTTGGTGCTTATTTAGACCCTCAAAAGGGAATAAGGGCTAAAGTTTCCTCTTGGAAAAGGAACGACGACAACGCTATACCCTCCCGTTATAAAATAGCGGGGGCTTATGTAAACAGCGCCTTGGCGAAAACCGAAGCCCTAATGGCCGGCTACGACGAGGCAATAATGCTCAATGCCAACGGTTACGTGGCCGAAGGTAGCGGGGAAAATATCTTTATAGTCCGCAACGGTAAAGTAATAACCCCCTCTTTGAACGAACATATTTTGGAAGGAATAACCCGCGCTTTGGTTATCCGCATTCTTACCGAAGATATGGGCGTAGAAGTTCAAGAGCGTCCCATAGCCCGCAGCGAACTTTATATAGCCGACGAAGTCTTTATGACCGGAACCGCCGCCGAAGTAACCCCCATAGTGGAAATAGACAACCGACCCATAGGAGACGGTCAGGTGGGCCCTATTACCAAACAGCTGCAGTCTATATTCTTTGATGCCGTCCGCGGGAAAGTTGAAAAATACAGAGAACTCCTAACCCCGGTATACAAATAACCCAATGCCCAACCGAAGGATTAACTTTTACACCGAAAAAGCCCTATCTTTGGCCGCCTTTATTAGCTCCAACTGTCGTTTTCCTTCTTCTTCCCACCATTTGAAGGTTAGGGAATTTATAAAAAACTTCCTCGATGGTTTGGGTTTGGAAGTTAAAACCCAAAAGTTCAAAACCCAACTACGTAAACCTTTGGAGGGAAAAATAGAGAGAGCTTTCGAAACCATAGAAGGGGTTCCCTACACCAATAGCCCTTCGGCGGAAATAAAAAAAACTTTTACCGTCGATTGTCGCTTCGGTCTTTATAACGATGTCCGTTCGGTGGATTTGGAAGGCAAGATTGCCATCGTAAGGGAAGGCAAAAAACCCTTCCGTAAAAAGGAGGAACTATTAAAAGCCAAAGGTGCTGTCGGCGTAATCGTCTACAAAGAAGACGTTGACCTAATATTTAATGGTATTTCGGCGGGACTGTTGCCCGTATTTTCTATTAGGCGGAGTGATTACGTTAAAGTCCTCAACGAGGAAATAAACCTTACAGTTATAACCCGTCCCATTGAGGTTGAAGGAGAAAACATTTGGGTAGAGTTTGGAAACCGAGGCCCCTACGTGAATTTGATAGCCCACTACGACAGCAAACCATTCACCGAGGGGGCCATAGATAACGCCACCGGTGTATCCAGCTTGCTGGCTTTGGCCCTGAGATTATCCCAAATCCCCTTTAATGCCCCCTACCGATTAAGGCTTTTGTTTACCGACTTGGAAGAATACGGTCTTTTGGGGGCTAGGGTATTTGTTAACTCCTTAGAAGAAAATGAAATAAAAAGCTCTATAGCCGTAAGCGTCGATACCATCGGTTGGCACAATCCCGCCGTGCTAAGCTCCGATGGAGAAGGTCAAAACGACCCCCACCTATTGGAAGTTATCCACAAAATTTTAAAAGATTTAGGTCTAAGGGAAAAATTCAACTTTATCCCCGGGCGAAGCGGTCGAAGCGACCATATTCCCTTTAGAAACAAAGGGGCCAAAACCCTCTTTTTAGGTTCCAACCCTTTCCCCATTCGGCACACCGAAGCCGACAGCTACGAGGAAATCAACCCCATAATATTGGACGATTGGATGGGGGTTTTAACAATCTTTGCAACCCAACTCCATAGGTATTTTTAATTCCTTCCAAAATTTTCTTTCCTATGAAGGAAAGATATACCTTCGAAGACCTAAAAAAGATAATGGCCGAACTACGCCAAAAATGCCCTTGGGATAGAAAACAGACCCATGAAAGTTTAAAAAAATATCTGATAGAGGAGGCCTACGAAGTTATAGACGCAATAGACAAAAAAGATTGGGATGCCTTAAAAGAGGAGTTGGGCGACCTTTTGCTTCAGCCTGTCTTCCACGCCAAACTGGCCGAGGAAAAAGGTTTGTTTAATATCGACGATGTGGTTGACCACCTCTGTAAAAAACTAATCGAACGCCACCCCCACGTGTTCGGTGAAGAGGAGGCTAAAACGGCCGAGGAAGTTTTAAAAAATTGGGAAAAAAGAAAAATAGAGAAAAGAAAGTCGGTCTTAGAAGGGGTTCCCAAACATATGCCCGCCCTAATGAGGGCCTATAAACTCCAAAAAAAAGCCGCCAAAGTGGGTTTCGATTGGAATAACCTTCAGGAGGTAAAAAACAAAGTTCTCGAAGAGTGGGAAGAATTCAACAAAGCCCTCCAAGAGGGAGACAAGGAAAAAATAGAGCACGAATTTGGGGATTTGTTATTTGCCCTGGTCAACCTCGCAAGGTTCTTAAATATCGACCCCGAGGAGGCTCTCCAAAAAGCCAACGAAAGGTTTATTAAACGATTTTCCTACGTCGAAAGGAAGGTTAAAGAGAGCGGCAAAAGTTGGGAAGAATTTACCCTCCAAGAGTTGGATAAGTTTTGGGAGGAGGCTAAAAACCAAGAAAAAATGGAAAAATATGGTCAAAGTTAAAATCTGCGGGATAACTAACGTAGAAGATGCCTTGGCAGCAGTAGAGGCGGGTGCGGATTATATCGGTTTTATTTTTTTTCCTCCCTCTCCGAGGAATGTTGATTTAAACACCGTTAGGGAAATTTTGAAAAACCTTCCCAAGGGAGTTAAAAATGTTGCGGTTACCGTAAACGCCGAAGTTGATTTTTTAAAAAAACTCCTTGAGGAAGGTTTTGATTTACTCCAACTGCACGGGGACGAAAACCCTTCTATTTTGAAAGACCTTCCTAAGGAAAGGGTTATAAAAGTTTTCCGTGTTAGGGATAGCTTTAACGAAGAAAACCTAAAAGGGTGGGAAGGAATTTATGCCTACTTGTTGGATACCTATAAAAAAGGAACCTACGGAGGGACAGGGGAAACCTTCAATTGGGATATAGCCCGTGGGTTGGTAGAAAAGGGTTTAAAAATATTCCTTTCGGGCGGTCTAAAACCGGAAAATGTAGCCCGAGCGGTGGAAATAGTTAAACCCTATGCGGTAGATGTTTCCAGCGGTGTGGAGGCTTATCCCGGCAAGAAGGATTTAAAAAAGCTTGAAGAATTTATAAAAAAGGCAAAGAAATTAGGCTGATTAACAATAAGCTTTAGGAAGAAATTTCATTGTAGGCCCTTTCACCGTGCTGAGATTTGTTGAGACCTTCGATTTGCTCTTCTTCGCTAACTTTAGCCCCGCCCGTTAGTGCTTTAACAATGAACATTATTAGGGCGGTCATTACGGTGGTGTAAACAACGGTAGCCAGCACACCTTCGATTTGGATTAGCACCTGTTTGGGGTTTCCGTAGAGCAATCCTGCACCGCCGTTAATGTTGGGGTCGGCAAAGATACCGGTTAGAATAGCTCCGGCAATACCGGCCACACCGTGAACACCGAAGGCGTCCAATGCGTCATCGTAGCCCAACATTTGTTTGAGTTTTACAACGGCGTAGAATGCGGGGATAGCACCGAGAATTCCCACCAATATGGCACCCACGGGATTAACAAAACCTGCGGCGGGGGTAATAGCTACCAATCCTGCAACTATACCGGTGGCCAAACCTACGATAGTGGGCTTTTTAAAGTGGATATATTCGAGAACCATCCAAGTTAGCATAGCGGCGGCGGTTGCCAAGGTGGTGTTTAGCATTGCCCAACCGGCGATATTGTCGGCCGCCAACGCCGAACCCGCATTAAAACCGAACCAACCGAAAAAGAGTATTCCCGCACCCAACACAACCAAAGGCACATTGTTAGGTAGCAAGAGCTTTTCCTTTCTTGCTCCCAACATCATGGCCGCAACCAAGCCGGCCACACCGGAGTTAATATGCACAACAGTTCCACCGGCAAAGTCCAGTTCTCCGTGGGAGCTTAGGAAACCTCCACCCCAAACCCAGTGGGCTATAGGGGGATATACCAAAATGCTCCACAGCAGAACAAAGAGTATCCAGGCGGAAAACTTCATTCTACCGACCAAAGCACCGGCGATAATCGCGGTGGTAATTGCGGCAAAAGTTAGCTGGAACATCACGTCGACGGTCATGGGATAACCGTTGTCGGTTAGGCCGTGGATACCCTTTCCGAGGAAATAATCCATAGGATTACCGATAAAACCGCCTATGTCGGTTCCGTAGGCCAGCGAATAGCCTATTACAAACCAAGTTAGGGCGGTAATACCAAAGGCCACCAACACCATAGCGATGGTGTTGAGAATGTTTTTAGCCCTGTCCAAACCGCCGTAAAAGAGAGCCAGCCCCGGTATAGTCATAAACACAACCAGGGCCGAGGCTGTAAGCATCCAGGCTGTATTACCTGTATCCAACTGGGGTGCCGCCATTTTTCTACCTCCTTTTTAGGTTTTGATGAAAAAGGGAATATCCCCTGTAGGGAGCTAAGGACAGATTTTAGAAAGCTCTTTCTAGCAGTAATGTTAGAAAACCTTTAAATGTTTACAAATTTGTAAAATCTAACAAAGTTAGGAATTGGTTGAAAATAACACTCGATGCGAATAGGGATAATAGGAGGCGGTGCGTGGGGGAGTGCTTTAGCCCACACCTTTGCGAAAAAACATTCGGTATTGGTTTACGATAGAGACTCCCAAAAGGTGGAACTCATTAATAAAGGTATATACCCCGCCGAGTCAACTTTAAAGATAAATCCCACCGTAAGGGGAACAAACAACTTTGAAGAGGTTATCCAATTCGGGGATATTGTGGTTATATCTGTCCCCGCCCAGGCGGTAAGGGAGGTCTTAATAAAATTCCCTAAGGAGTTCCAAAAGCCGATAATAAACACCTCCAAAGGGATAGAAATAAAAACCTTCAAAAGGATTTCGGAAATTGTTAAAGAGCTCCTCCCTAAGGCGGAATACTTTGTTTTAAGTGGCCCCTCTTTTGCGAAAGAGGTTGTTCAAGAAAAACCTACAGCGGTAGTTTTAGCTGGATTTAATACCGAAAAAGGAAAAGAACTTCAAAAGGAACTTAACTTGGAGAATTTCCGTATTTATTTCAACCCCGATGTTGTGGGCGTGGAATTGGGCGGGGCATTAAAAAATGTGGTGGCCATAGCGGTAGGGATATGCGACGGCTTGGAGCTCGGTTTAAATGCCCGCTCGGCGTTAATAACCCGCGGACTGAAGGAAATGGCCTTTTTAGGCGAAAAATTGGGGGCCAAAAGGGACACCTTTTACGGCCTTAGCGGGTTGGGTGATTTAGTTCTAACGGCTACGGGTGATTTATCAAGAAACCGAACATTGGGACTTTTAATAGGTAAAGGCCATTCGGTGGAAAAGGCTTTAAAAAAACTAAAAACGGTAGAAGGTTACCACACCGTGCGGGCGGTTTATCAAATTTCCAAAAAACTCAATTTGGAATTGCCAATAATGGAAACCGTTTATAGGGTTCTTTACCAAAACCTAAACCCCAAAGAGGCGGTAAAAATTCTAACCAACCGACAACCGAAGGAAGAGTAAACAATTTACAATTTCTTTCTTTATGAAATTTAAAACTTTACTTTTAACATCAACATTTTTATCATTTCTTTCCTTCGGCCTGAACATAGAGGTCGGAGTTGGCCCCCAACAGGAACAATTCCGCGGATGGATTCAGTATAAAGGAACCAGCGTAGACCTCAAGAATGACCTCCACCTGCAGGATAAAACGCGAGGTTTTGGCTATTTAATTCTTAGACATAAAGCTAAACTTGGGTTTATTCCACTGCCCGACCTGCGTTTTGAATTTCTTAAAATAGACACCTCGGGAACGGGAACACTTAGTAAAGATATTACCGTAGGCGGAATAACCTTTACAGTCAGCGACCGTATTTCTACTAAGGTTCGTTTTGACCAATATGATGTAACCTTTTTCTATACGCCCTTGAAGGTGTCCCTGGCCAAATTCCGTTGGGGTTTAGGCGTTAAGACCATAGATTTCTATTACAAGGTAAGAAGCTTAACAACGGGAAAAGAAAGCTCTAAAAGTGCAACCCTTCCTTTGCCCTATCTCTACGGAAGAACAGATTTCTATTTCCTTTTCCTAAGGGCCTTCGGAGAAATTAGGGTTTTGCCGGGAAGCAGCTACTTTTACGATGCCAAGGCGGGGGGCGGAGTATCGTTTTCTATAGCACCTCGCCTAGAGTTGTTTGCCCACGCCGGATACCGTTATCAACGCTACCGTGTTAAAGATATTTCCGATATTTCTTCGGATATAAAAATCAAAGGCCTTTTCGGCCAAGTGGGTTTAAGCCTTTCCTTCTAAGAATTTGTTCTACCTTTTCCCTTTTTGGGCTTTTAGGAACTTCCCTTTATCCTTCAAAAGTTGTTTTTTGGTCTTGCAGTCCTTGACAAGGAACTTTTTAACTTTTTAACACCTTGGAACTACAAAATGATTTCCTTCGGGAGAAAAAAAATGTTGGCCCAACAAAAGGAACAATTAAGAAAGCAGATAATCCAAAAAAGGGAAGCTTTAACACCCGACCAGATAAGGGAACTATCTTTAAAGGTTATAGAAAACCTCAAAGGTTTAAAAAGTTTCCAAAAAGCCAAAACGGTTATGCTCTATTACCCCCACCGCGGGGAGGTAGATTTAACCTCCCTCTTTGAGGAAGTTTTAAAAGAGGGAAAAAAATTGCTCCTTCCCAAGGTGGTCGGTGAAGAGATTTTTCCCATAGAGGTGGAAGATTTATCCCTCCTATCCAAGGGAAAATTCAACATAGTAGAACCGATAGGGGGAAAAATTTACCAACCCCAAAAGGTGGATTTTGTGGCCGTTCCCGGGTTGGCCTTCGACCTAACGGGTTGTAGGCTCGGCTTTGGCGGTGGGTATTATGACCGCTTCCTACCGAGGGTCAAAGGGACTAAGGTGGGTATAGCCTACGACTTTCAAATTTTTGACCGTTTACCCTGCGAAAAGCACGATGTTAAGCTAAATCAAATTGTCACCCCTACCCGAGTTATAACCCCCAACAACCCCTAAAGGGAGGGGTGGCCACCGTTGGAGACCCCCCCTAAGGTCTAATGGAAATTTGAAACCCTAAAGGAGGAGCAAAATGCTGGAGGTAATGATTGCCTTGGTTACCGCCGCGTTGGGCGGGGCGGCGGGCTATCTATACTCGGAGAAAAAAGCCCAAAGGGAAATAGAAAGAACCCGCCTTGAAGCGGAAGAGGAATTTCAGGTATTCCTCGAGCAGGAAAAGGAAAAACTTAGAAAAAACCTTCTGGAAGATTTCGAAAACAGAATAGAAGAAATTAAAAAGCGTTTGGAAGAAGAGATTACCCGCAAAAAGGAAGAAGAATTAAGAGAACTATACAGGAAATTAGAGGAAGAAAAGGCGGCTCTCGAAAGGTTAAAACTCCAAATAGAACTTAAAAAGGAAGAACTCCAAAGAAAGGAAGAACTACTTAAGGAAAGGGAAAAAGACCTAAAAGAGGAAGAAGAAAACCTAAAACAACGCTCGGAAGTTCTTGAGAGAAAATGGGCAACCCTCGAAGAGAGGGAGGAAGAACTATTCAAACGCTACAAGGAACTGCAGGAATTGGAAAAATCCCTCTTTGAGAAAGAAAAAGAGCTCGGACAGCTGGAGGAACAGATAAAAGAAAAACTCCAAGAGGCGGAAAAAATCAAACAACAGCAGGAAGAAAAATTGATGGAAATAGCCAAAATGTCCTACGAAGAGGCAAAACAGGAGCTATTCAAACTAATAGAGGAAAAAGAACGCCGAGAAATAGCCAAAATGCTAAAGCAAATGGAAGAAGAGGCCCAAGCCGAAGCCAAAACCCGAGCCCGCGATATTCTTCTGACCGCCATAGAAAGGTTGGCCCCCGAAGCCTCGGTTCACTTTATGACCACCACGGTGCAGCTGCCCTCCAACGAATTTAAAGGCCGCATAATCGGAAGGGAAGGAAGGAACATAAGAACCTTCGAACAACTTACAGGGGTAGACGTAATAATAGACGACACCCCCGATGTGGTAACCTTATCTTCTTTTGACCCCCTTAGGAGGGAAATAGCCAAAGAAGCCCTAGAAAGGTTGATAGCCGACGGAAGAATCCACCCTGCCAGCATAGAAAAAACGGTGGAGGAGGTTAAAAAAGAGTTTGACGAAAAAATCCGCCGCTTGGGGGAAGAGGTTTGCCAAGAGCTTGAGCTTTACGACATTAACCCCAATCTTTATTACTACATAGGTAAACTCTTCTACCGAACTTCCTACACCCAAAATGTTTTGAACCACACCAAAGAGGTGGCCAACATAGCGGGAATGCTGGCGGCCGAACTCGGTTTAGATGTTAAAAAAGCCAAAAGGGCGGGTCTGCTCCACGATATAGGTAAAGCGGTAAGCCACGAGCTGGGCGAAAGCCACACCAAAGCGGGGGCCGAGTTGGTCAAAAAGTTCGGCGAACCCGACTATGTAATAAACGCTATTTTTGCCCACCACGAAGAAGAGGAACCCCGCTATCCCGAAGTGGTATTGGTCTGCATAGCCGATAAACTTTCCGCCGCCCGCCCCGGGGCCCGGAGGGAAACCTTAGAAAAATACATCAAAAGATTGGAAAAAATAGAAGAAATAGTCAAATCCTTCAAAGGAGTTCAAAACGCCTACGCTATCCAGGCGGGAAGGGAAGTAAGGGTTATAGTAAACCCCGAAGAGGTTTCCGACGAAGAAGCCTTTATGCTCTCTAAGGAAATAGCCAAACGCCTAGAGCAGGAAATAGATTTCCCTGCCCAAATAAAGGTAACAGTTATAAGGGAAACCCGCCACGTAAATTATGCTAAATAACCTTTTCCCTTTTCGGTTTTCTAAACCATCTATATCCTTTTTCGGTTCCGTAAACCAACAGATGCTTTAGGAAGGTAAAAATATCCTTAACTGCGTAAACCCTCGGTATTAATAAACTGTTCACCTTTTGAGGTTGAACTATATCTTTTTCCACCGTAAAGGCATAGTTGTAAATCTTTTTAACCTCCCTAAGGAGATTTTCCGAATAGTGCCCCCAAGGGTAGGCAAAGGCCTCCACCTTTATCGGGAGATTTTTTTCTATTAGCTCCTTGGAAAGGGTCAAATCTTTTCTAACCCTTTGAAGGTATTCCTCAAAATTTTCAAACTCCAAAAAGGTTGAAAAGTTTTTTAATAGCTCTTCCTTTAATTGTTTTTGAAAATTTTTCCCTTTCAAGTTAGGAATTTTCTTTTCTATAAATTCCAACACTTGGGGTTTTACTTTGCCTATAGGAGCCACCAGGTCGCTTTTTCTTTTAAAAATTGGATAGCCTATTTTGGGAGGTTTATAAATGTTCCACAAACTGTAGATGCGGTCTATATTCTTTTGGTTAACAAATTCGGTTAAATCTTGAGATATAAACCCCTCGCTGTGGCTTATACCGTGGGAACCGAAATCGAAAACATCGGCCATTTCGTTCAATTCGGCCCAGCTTAGAAATTGCTCCGAATATCCTTTTTGGAAATATTCTTTATGGGCCAACCATCCGTGGGTAGGTTTAAAAAGCTCCCTAAGGGAAACCTTTCCTTCCCAATAATCAAAAAGGGTTTTTCTCTTTATATCCTTGTCCAAAATTCGGGAAGCGGTAATAAACAACACCGCGCGGGCATTGTATTTTTTTAAAATGGGGTAGGCATAAACATAATTGTCGGCATAACCGTCGTCGAAAGTTATTAAAACCCCCTTTTTGGGAGGAAAAAATTCCCCCCTAAGGTAGGCTTTAAATTCTTCCCAACTTAGGATGTAAAAAAATTTTTTAAAAACCTTTATATGGAACTCAAACAGGGAAAGACCTATATCGGAAGATTTTTTTGGAAAAACCCTATGGTAGGCGTAGACAAAAACCATTAACTTTTAATTTTTCCTGCCTACATAAAGAACCGTTATTGGGGGAAACAGTTTTTTAACAACCAACACCTGGAAACCTATATGTTTCAGTTCCTTTGAAAGGTTTTCGGAGGTGGGAAACCTCTCTATGGAATTTGATAAATAACTATATGCTTCTTTGTTCCCTGTTATAACCCCACCCAATAAGGGAACAATTCTTTTTGTGTAAAACCAAGATAGCTTTTCTAAGAAATTTCCGTTCGAAGGAGGCGAAAATTCCAATATGGTTAATATACCCCCTTCTTTTAAAGTTCGATAAATTTCTTTCAACCCCTTTTGACGGTTTTTAAAATTTCTAACCCCAAAGGCTACGGTTATTAAATCGAAACTGTTTTCTTTAAAAGGAAGATTTTCGGCTGTTCCCAAAACGAGGTGAAAATTTAAGTTCCTACATTTGGATTTAGCCCTTTCGACCATTTTTAGGGAAGGGTCTAAACCGACGCCGAGGTTTAATCTATCTTTAAAAATTTCCTTGGCGGTGGTTAGCATATCGCCCGTTCCGCAGGCAATATCGAGCATATCTATTTTTTTCGCGGGCAAATGTTTAAAGGCTTCTTTCAGGGCCTTTTTCCGCCAAAGGGTATCCAGGCCTAAGCTTAAAACCCGATTGGCAATATCGTATTTGCGGGAAATCTGGTCAAACATAGAAGGTATTTCCATTAAAGTGTTTTACATTATCTTTCCCAGGCCTTTTTTAGAATTTGGAAATCTTTGGAGCGGAATAAAATTTCCACCCCGCAACGGTTAGCTAAAGCTTTGTTAAAAAAATCCTCCGCATCTTTCAATTCATTAAAACCCACCACGAGGCCACAATAACCTTCTACCTCTTTGGGGGCGGGAAGTATTTCATGCCTTCTGTTGGAAAGAAAATCCTTAAACTTTTCCACCGTGCGGAAACCTTCGTTTATAGAAACAAAATTGACCAAATAGGGGGGATATTTTCCTGTTAACTTAAATAGGAATTCCTTAAAATGCAACTTCACACCCAAAGCGTAAAAGCTTATTTTCTCTCCCAAACATATACCGTGAAAACCTTTCCCGCGAACTACTTTTATGAGGTTTTCCTCCATCGGTTCGACTTTATTTCCACTTTCGGCGGCCCATTTAAGATAAGTTTCCAACCTTTGGGGGGTTATTTTTACAACCAGTTCCTGTTTAGGTTTTAACCTTTTCACATTAAACGATAAAAGGGCTAAATCCTTAGGATACTCTAAAGGGATAAGGTCGATAATTTTTTCTCCCATTATTTTGTTAGGTTACAGTTTAGTTTTTCTTCTTATAAGGTGGGTTTTCGAAGATAGCTTTCCTTTGTAGGGTTTGGAATAAAAATCTTCCCTCTTATGGAAAAGAAACTTATTTGGGAAATAGGTTTGGCATACTTTCTAATACTCGGAGTAATCCTGTGGGACATTAAAGAAAATTACGGCGTTTGGAAAGAGTTGGTTCCCGTTTCCTTGTTGGCTTTTTTTCAACTTTTCCTTATAGGCTTTGTTTTGCTCTATTTAATACAACTCCACTCGGTGGTTTTAAACCTTTTGGTAATCCTTATAATGACCTTAAACGCCTCCTTTATAGCCTCAAAGAGGTTTTCCCTAAAAGGATACAGTCGCTGGAAGGTTTTTCTTTCGGTGTTCCTATCGATTGCGTCGGTTAACTACTTCCTTTTGGCTGGTTATAAGCTTTTGAAAATTGTAGGTTGGGATGCCCATATGCTTATCCCCTTTGCAGGTTTGTTAATAGCCGCCGGAATGAGGTCGGTTTCTTTATTTTCCTACCATTTGAGGGAATTGATTGTCCGAGAAAGGGATATTTTAGAGGGTTTTTTTGCCCTAGGTGCGGGAAATGATTTTGTAAGAAACTACCTTTTGAGGAAATCTATACCTACAACGACGGTGGTTATCAGGGATATGTTCAAGGCGGCCGGTATTGTTCATATTCCCGGGGTAATGGTAGGTTTGCTAATGGCCGGAGTAAATCCTCTAAAGGCGGCCGCTATGCAATTTTTGGTTTTAAGCTCGATGCTATTTTCGATGTTTTTTACGCCGGTTATTTTCTTTAGCTTACTTACAAAACTTGAAGGGATTTTCCTGATAGATGAGAAAACTAAGGATTAATTTTCAAATGGTTGCGGGGGCGGGATTTGAACCCGCGACCTCCGGGTTATGAGCCCGGCGAGCTACCAGGCTGCTCCACCCCGCATTTCACCGCCTGCATTGGGGAGCAGCCTTGGTGCTCTCCCGCAACCTTCGGTTTTAAAAATCTAACAAAAACAAATTGAAAGGTCTTTGATTTTTATCAACTACTTTAAGAGTTCCACCAAATCCTCCAACTCTTTGAGCACTTTGGAATATACGCTATTTATACGCTCTTTAATAATCCAATAGAGGATATAGGAAAACACCGCTACAAAAAGACCGGCTGCGGTTGAGTTTAAAGAGGTTGCAATACCGCGGGCAAGCATTTTCATACCTTCGGGTGTTGTTAGGCTAAAGGCTCCGAAAACTTCTATTAATCCGAAAACAGTTCCCACCAAACCGAGTAAGGTCGATAGGGTTACCGACATTGAAATAAAGCTAACTCCGCGGGAAAGCTGATAGTAAATTATGGAGCTTTCGGCTTCCAAAATCTGCCTCAATTCAACTTTAGAAATTTCACCTTTAATATACATTTCCAATAGGTTGGCCAGAATTTTAGCCAAGGGTTTCTTATCCTTTTTTAGGGCTATAAGGGCGGCGTTGTAGTTTCCGTTTAGCAGATAGAGCTTTATGTTGCTCCAATTGTTGGGAAGAACCTTAGACTTTTTAACATTGAAAAACCTTTCAAGGAAGATAGCTAAGGAAATTGTTGAAAGCAAAAACAGCAAAAAAGCTACCACCGGTGCATTTTTCCACACAGTAAAAAAAACCGAAAGAGGGCCCATTTATTTTTCCTCCTAAAGGGGTTTTAAAGAGTAGTTAATTGTTATCAATACTTTACCACCCTTAAAAAGGACTAAAAATAAAAACCCCATGGCTCGCTTGTGTGTAGCTTTGGATACCTCGAAAGAGAAGGCTCTTCAATTGGTCGACCAACTTAAGGAGTATCCCCTTATTTACAAAATCGGTTATAAGCTTTTCATACCCTACGGGGTGGAATTAATAAAAGAAATCCAAAAAAGGGTTCCAAATTCGGAAATATTCCTTGACCTGAAACTTCACGATATACCTAACACCGTAAGGAATGGGGTTTTCGAAGCTTCCCAATTGGGGGTTTCCTATTTAACAGTTCACGCCATGGGTGGAAAGGAAATGATTTCTGCAGCCGCACAGGTAAAGGGTAATACCAAACTTTTGGGGGTAACTTTATTAACCTCCCACGATGAGGAATATTTAAAAGAACTATCTATAACCCTTTCTAAGGAGGATTTTGTTCTAAAGTTAGCCCAAATAGCATTATCTTCGGGTGCCGACGGTTTGGTATGCTCCGCCCACGAAGTGGAATTTTTAAAAAAAGAATTGGGAAACTTTCTGGCGGTTGTTCCCGGTATACGCCCCCAAGGAAAAAGCTCCGACGACCAAAAGAGGGTGGCCACACCTAAGGAGGCTGTTGACAAGGGGGCCGATATTTTGGTTGTCGGTCGGCCCATCGTTCAAAGCCAAGCCCCTCGAAAGGTTGTAGAAGAAATTTTGACCCAAATAGGGTTTTGATTGGTTTTAAAACCTTAAAAAGGGTTTTAGAACAATCCTGTATAAAGCTTTTAGCAAAATTGTTAACTCTTTTGATTAACCCCTTTTTTGGGCTTTTCAACATAATTAGTTCCCCATGAGGAAACTAAACAAAACTTTAACCCTTTCTTTGGCGGGCGCCCTATTTGTTGGTGGAATATCCAACGCTGGAACTTTGGAGGAACTAAAACAACTTTTAAACCAACAGCAGGTAGATATTAACATAGCCCTAACAGGGGATTACATTTACACCGCAAACAGGGATGACACCATTGTGGTGAATGGGGTAAAAGAAAGCAATTATGAAGATGTATTCGGTTATAACGCTTACATAGGCCTGTTTAAAGAAGCCACCCAACAATCTCCCTTCGGTTTCGGTTTGGGAATAGGAAACGATTGGGCACCTGTAGTAGGAAAAGAACCTTTACCTTCCAACGATAACCAAGTAAAAGTGCACGAAGCTTACGTGGAGGCAAAATTAGCTTACTTTGATATAAAAGCCGGTAGGATTCTTACCAATATCGGCGGAGAGGCTCCCTTCTCTTGGCAAAACGTTAACATTCAGAGGGGTCTACTCTGGAACGGTGAGCCTGTTTTCTACAACGGGGTAAGAATTTCCGCCGAATATGGCCAGTTCTCGGGCTATATAGGTGTTAACGATAGGGACACCTCCGACGGAAAGATGGCCCTTGAAGCCGGAGTTAGCACTTCCTTGCCCTACAAAGTGGATGCCAGCTTTAACGTTCTGTTGCCCGATAGCAAGGATGAAACTAATACCCGAGTTTACAACTTAACTCTAAACATTGGCTATATTGAAAAATTACCCATAACCTTCTATGTGGATTACTTGGACAGACCCCAACCCGGAGACAATGCCCAATCTTGGGGAGCGGCACTGCTAGGTGAATACAAAGTTAACGAAAAAATTTCCATCGGTGGTAGGGTTGAATATGTAAACAACGACGGCGATGGAGATAACTACGATATAGGCAAAGGAAACAACGCTGTAACCTTCACTATAACCCCCAAATACCAGTTCAACAAATATCTTTATATCCGCGGCGAAGCTTCCTATGTTAAATTGGACAACAAATATTATCAGAAAAAAGCCAACGACCCTAATAGCAAAACCGACAACGAATTCCGCTTGGCGGCCGAAATAGGCTTTGTTTTCTAATTCCTTTTTCCTTTAAAATTTGCTAATGAAAACTGCAGGGGGATAGGTGATGAAAAAAATAGAGGCCATTATCAAACCC